>JAQSXG010000028.1 GCA_029256785.1 Neobacillus sp. | reverse complement strand
ATCCATACCCGTGTCCGCAGTTACCGCTTTCGGTACCGACATGACAAGCGATGTATCTAATATAGCCTCGTCAGGTAATAATGAATCTGCTACAAGCGGATATTTTAAGTTTTTCTCTTGGTCAGTAATTACCGCAAATGAGGTAACCTCTGTACCTGTTCCGCTAGTGGTAGGTATCGCTATAAATTTTATCGGCTTTCTTCCTGTTGATAATTTTATTGAGAAGTCCTTAATTGCCTTTGCTGCATCAATTGCAGAGCCGCCGCCAATCGCAATCAAGACATTTGCATCAAACTCCTGTAGTACCTTCACGCCCTCTGCTACCGTTTCAATCGGTGGATCAGGGACAATATCACTAAATATTTGATAGGAATTGTCACCATGGTTAAGCCGCGTTGTTACTTCTGCTAGCATTCCGGATTGTTCTATGTATGGATCTGTTACGATAAAGATCTTCTCATTAGAGAATTTCTTTAAACTATCTAACGCATTTTCTCCAATAAACATTTTTGTTTGAAAAGAAATTTCTTTCATCGAAAACTCACCTCTCTATCTTTAACTATACTTTAGTACTTGTTCCTGTCAATTGACATTTTCGTGGACGAATCTTTTTTCCATTCTATTCGTATAAACGGGAAGCAAGTAATTTTTAGGAGGCCATTTCATGGGAAATATTTTATTATTTTCACTCATTCTTTCAATCACAGCTACCCTTATACTCATACCCTTTTTTCAAAAAGGAAAAGGAGAAGAGAAAAGTCGTAAAAGGGTTTCTCCTGTGGTCATTGTCACTGCAATCGCCTTATTAACCATTGCCTCATTTCTATTTTACTATGGAACAAATATGGACAGAAACCTATCTTCCTTTTGGCCATTATTTATTATTATCTCTGCTCTTGGTACCCTATTTTCATCAGGTAAAGAAAGAATGGTTAAAGCTATTCTCTTTGTCGGCAGTCTCTTTATCGGTATTTATTTCCTAACCGCTTTTCTGTTTAATGCTGATGAAAAATTCGAGGTAGCAAAAATGGAAGAACAGGTGGAGATAAAAGCTTTCGATGAAAAAGAAACACCTGCCAGTGTTCCGCCGCAATTTGCACGTAATAAAATGAAAAAGGCATTTAGCCAAGTCCCAAATACAAGCTATTACGAGCTTGGTAACCTACAAATACAAAAGGTAAACGGTGAATATGTCTATATTGCTCCAGTAGAGTTTTCTGGTTTCTTCAAATGGTGGAAGGGTGATACGACACCTGGTTACTTTACGTTAAGCGCAACAGACTCCTCTGCAAATCCAAAATTTATTAAAGCAGAAATGGCCTATACACCTTCATCCTTTTTCAATAAAAATATTGAACGTCATATCCGTATGCAATACCCAAAAAGTATTTTCTATGGTGACGTACAATTAGAAGTTGATGATGAAGGAACACCGTATTACATCCGTTCGTTTGGTGAATTTATTTCTGGTAGAAATGGATTTGACGTAAAAGGCATCGTTGTTGTTGACTCTAACAGCGGTAAAACGAACAGCTATCCATTATCAAAGGTCCCAGATTTTATTGAAGGTGCTGTATCTCCTGAGGTGGTCAGCCTCCAAAATAGCTATTATGGAAACTATGTACATGGTTATTGGAATAGTATTTTCGGTAAGTCTGATGTTAAGCTTCCATCAGATGAAGGAACGGAAGCGAACGTGAGTCCAATATTCAATGAAGATGGCGTGATGTATTATTTTACTGATTTCACAAGCCCTAAAGAAGGCGTAGATTCGATGCTTGGCTATTCCCTAACAGATTCACGGACTGGAGAAGCTACCTACTATACTGGTAACCTAGAGGATTCCTACATGGATTCACAGGGGAACCTGCAAATAATTGAAAAGAAGTTTATTGAAAAAAAATGGCATGGAGAAATGCCTGTACTTTATAATTTCTATGGTGAAGCTAGTTGGTTAACACCTGTTCTTGATTCAAATGGCTTCCTACAAAATTACTTTATTGTTTCTGCAGCCAATCCGGAAGTATCCGTATTTGGAACTACTCCCAATGACGCGCTAAGGCAGTATAAGCTGGCGTTACAAAGAGGAGGAGGCAGTGTTGATGGAAGCTCTAAGGCATTGGAAAAGAAGATTAGCGGTACCATTTTGAGAGTTTATAAGGAAAAATCGGGTGACTATACCGTTATTTCTTTCTTGCTAGACAATCGTAAGAACTTTATTGTCTCTTCTGAAAAAGAACCGATTACTATCTACTTAAAAGAAGGAGACAGGGTTAACGCAACCTACCTAGATACAGAGGAGCAATTCTTGCCTATAAAGGAGCTTGTGATAGAAGGAATAGAATAATTGTTACAAACAACACGATGGAGATGCTTCATCGTGTTTTTTTTAGATAAAGAATTGACCACACGCCTTGAAAAATGGCCGATAGTTGGTTATTGTAAGAATTAAATTAACCTTTTAAGGGTGTGGGTAACATGCGATTAAATAAATATATTTCTGAGGCAGGTAAAGCCTCTAGACGTGGCGCAGATAAATTAATTAGTGAAGGCAGAGTCACCATCAACGGGAAAGTGGCCAAAATAGGTAGTCAAGTGGAGCCTGGTGATGATGTTCGAGTAAGCGGTGACCCTATCAGAGTTGCTAGAAATTACGTTTATATTGCCTTAAATAAACCTGTAGGAATCACTAGTACCACCGAAAAAAGCGTGAAAGGCAATATTATCGATTTAGTGAATCATCCATTAAGGATTTATAATATTGGCAGACTTGATAAGGATTCAGATGGGTTAATTTTGCTTACAAATGATGGTGATATAGTCAATGAAATTTTACGAGCTGAACATAAGCATGAAAAAGAGTATATCGTAACTGTGGACAAGCCAATAACACCTGACTTTTTAAAAAATATGGCAGCAGGGGTGAAGATACTTGGTACGAAAACCCTTCCCTGCGAGATTGTTCAACTATCAAAGTATGTCTTTCAAATAACTTTAACCCAAGGCTTAAACCGACAAATACGCCGTATGTGTGAAGTACTTGGCTATGAGGTGTACCGATTACAACGGATACGAATTATGAATATTCATTTAGGCAACCTCCCTGTCGGACAGTGGCGTGATTTATCTAAGAAAGAACGTACCCAATTATTTAGAGACTTAAATTATGAACCAAAGGAATGGTAAGACTAAGGAATAGGAAGAGGGTAAGCAATTTGCTTACCCTCTTTGTTTTAATTCATTTTAAAATAAACGGCTAGAATAAGCACTCCCAAAATAATAGCTCCACCCAGTATCAAATTACGGTTAAAAATGACTCTTTTAGCTGGTTCCTTTTTCTGATTCATGCTTTTTCTTTCCAAAAAGGCAACTATTTTATTATCTTCGCTCAATCCTAACTTTTTGTCGGCATTTTTTAGAATTTTTTCAACCTCATCAAGAGTCATTGGTTGCTCTAGCCTTAGATTTTCATGAGTTGACGGCCTTAACTTAGCATACTTTTGAAATAAAGTAACTAACTGCCGAATATCTGAAGCAGTATTTACACGAGCTTTGCCTTCAAATATCTTTGCCTCTCCAGTCCCGTAAAGGATAAGCCTTCCCTCAGTCGTAATCCAAATGTTTTCAGCCGTAATAGATCCATGTATCATTTTATTCTCATGAAGATGCCTCACTGCGTCTATCAATTGGGTAATCTCAGCAAAACCCAATTCTCCCTTTATTGCTAGAGTCTCACCCTCATCACCATCCAAAAGCGCGTAAGAATAATCCTGGTCAATCATTTCCATTTTAATTAACCGTGGTAGATGGGTAAACTCAGAAATTACTTGCCGATATTCATCATGTAATTGACTCCACTGTGTCTTCCTAAAATCAGTAGATTTATTAGAGAAGTCAGCTAGCCTCAAAATAAAGAAGCTACCTGTTTCTTTCTCGACTACATCGAATACAGATAAGCCAGTGTCATTTGAAGATAACTTCCTTTTTACTTCATAGCCGCCAATATCCACGTACTTCACCAAACCTTCTAAAATTTGATACGATTATTTTTTAGAGACAGACAATGACTTCACGCGTAAATAATCCCTTTTTAGCCACCGCTCGGTCAACAATAGTGAATCCAGATTTAATGAGAATCTCATCAATTGGTTCAACTGTTACAACGACTACTTTCTTCGCAAACCTACGGGCACTTTCTAGCATCTCCAGTTGTTCCTCTGGTGTGATTACGGAACATAAATTGTATGGTAAGTCGATAATTGCAACATCATACTGTCCAGCGATATCACGGATATCTGCTAAGTCAACTTCTCCAGTGAGACCAAAGTATTTGATATTTGCCCTTGCTCCTGGAAGGATTAAATGATTGCGGTCACTTCCCACGATATCTATTCCCATTGAACGTGCCTCGACTAATACAGTCCCAATCCCGCAGCATGGGTCAATTGCCTTGATGTTGCTTGGATTGGGTATGGCGATATTAACGACTGCTCTAGCAACCCTGGTATTAAGTGCGGTCGAATAACCATGGGGTTTCTTTTGATGACGGTACCATATAGCCTCTGATTTAACATAGTCTCCAATTATCCACTTATCATTTACATTCATTACACCGAATAAGCGGTCAGGATCTTGAAAATCAGCTTCACCGTTGATGTGCAAACCAATTTCACGCTCGATCTTCCTGCGAACCTCGTACCCTTCCTTTTCAGCGTTTGTAAGGCTAGCATTTTTTACATAAATGACTTTAAAGGTTGCTCCGTTTAGCTGGATAGTTGCGACCTTTTCAAGAAGTTCCTGAAAACTAGTCTCTTCAAAACACACAGCAATTCTTTCTTTAATAAACGGACTTCTTGATGGATCAATTTCCACCCTGCTTTTAATTAAATTGGTTGAAGTATCCTCACCAAACAAAGAACGCATTTCTAGTGCACACAAGGACTGTTCATCCTCTGGATAAGCATATGTATATATATAGTTCAATAATTTTTGTTTCGTTTCACTCAATTAGTTACCATCCTTTAAAAATCGTTTTTCAGTTCATTTATATATCCCATTATAACAATAAACACAAAAAAATCCTCGCTCATTTTATAAGCAAGGATTTTTTAGTGTTTTAATTATTAAGTTCATTTTTATACCGCTCAAGTTCTTTTGTAGTACAGCGGACAAAATGCCCCGGTTTAACTTCTCTAAGTTGAGACTCATCACTTGAATCATGTGTCGTTGCATCGTAACTAATCCGTTTACGGGTCCGTTCATAGCGTGGATCCGGTAGTGGAATGGCTGACAATAACGATTTTGTATAAGGATGAATTGGATTCAAGTATAGTTCTTCACTATCAGCAAGCTCTACCAAGTTACCACGGTACATTACCCCAATACGGTCACTTATATATTTTACCATTGAAAGGTCATGGGCAATAAACAAGTAAGTTAAACCGCGTTCCTTTTGAAGTTTTTTAAGCAAGTTAACTACCTGTGCTTGGATAGAAACATCCAATGCAGAGATTGGCTCATCACAAATAATAAACTCAGGGTCAACCGCTAGAGCACGGGCAATCCCAATCCTCTGCCTTTGGCCACCACTAAATTCATGTGGAAAACGGGTAGCATGTTCTTTGTTAAGACCAACAGCCTCTAGTAATTCTTCTACTCTTTTCTTCCGTTCTGCATCGTTTTTAGCAAGTTTGTGAACATCTATTCCCTCTGCAATAATATCTAATACCGTCATACGAGGGTTTAGAGAAGAAGAAGGATCTTGGAAAATCATTTGCATTTTGCGATTAAATTTCCGAAGCTGATCCTTTGATTTTTTACCATGAACGTCTTCACCATTAAATTTCACTTCTCCGCCTGTAGCATCATAAAGTCGAATAATGGTTCTTCCTGTCGTTGATTTACCACAACCAGATTCCCCAACAAGACCGAAGGTTTCACCTCTGAACACGTCAAAGGATACTCCATCTACAGCCTTAATGACACTCTTCTTGCTAACAGAGAAATGCTTTTGTAAATTTTTTACTTCAAGTAACTTTTCTTGTGTCACAGTTTACCACCGTCCTTGCCACCTGTATTAGCGAAACCTTGCATCCTATGCTTAACTGCATCAGGTGGTTCAATTTTAGGCGCA
Organism: Neobacillus sp.; assembly: GCA_029256785.1. Lineage (GTDB taxonomy): Bacteria > Bacillota > Bacilli > Bacillales > Cytobacillaceae > Neobacillus. Next base: position 9,977 of record JAQSXG010000028.1, on the reverse strand, counting down.
TCTTCATGCAAGAGCCACGTCGCCGCATAATGCGTGTCAGATACTTTAAACATTGGTGGTTCCATCACAGTATCTATTTCTAACGCAAATTTATTCCTTGGGGCAAATGCATCGCCTACTGGCGGATTAAGCATGTCTGGCGGGCTACCAGGAATAGCAAAAAGTTCATCTTCCGAGCTATCCAAAGTAGGCATCGAACCGATAAGTCCCCATGTATAAGGATGCTTTGGATTATAGAAAATATCATCTACCGTTCCAATTTCAACAATCTTTCCAGCATACATTACCGCTACCCTGTCAGCAACGTTTGCTACTACACCAAGGTCATGCGTAATAAAGATGATTGCACTATCTGTTTTCTGTTGAATACTCTTCATTAATTCCAAAATTTGCGCCTGAATCGTCACATCAAGTGCTGTGGTTGGTTCATCAGCGATCAATATTTTGGGATTACATGCAAGAGCTATTGCTACAACGACACGTTGACGCATTCCGCCTGAAAACTGATGTGGGTACTGTTTAATTCTTACTTCTGGCTGTGGAATTCCAACAAGATCAAGAAGTTCAAGTGCCGTTTTCCTTGCATTAGATCGGTCCATGTTTTGGTGCTTCATAAGTCCTTCCATAATCTGATTACCGATATTCATCGTCGGATTTAGAGAGGACATCGGATCTTGGAAGACCATAGAGATATCTTTACCACGGATTTTTTGCATTTCTTTATTAGTCTTTTTGGCTATATCTTCTCCTTCAAGGAGGATTTGCCCTTCTTTAATAAATCCAGTTGGTTCTGGTAGAAGCCGCATGATTGCATTCGATGTTACTGACTTACCTGAACCAGATTCACCTACTATAGCTAGTGTTTCCCCTTTATTAAGATCAAAAGTCACACCTCTAACTGCTTGCACTTCACCATTGTAGGTGTTAAATGATACTTTTAAATCTTTTACTTCTAATAATTTACTCATTTATAAACACCTACCTTCTTATTTGTGCATCTTAGGATCAAAGGCATCACGTAAACCGTCACCTACGATATTAAACGCAATCATGAGTACCGATATCACAACTGCTGGATATACGAGTAAATATGGATAAGTTCTAAGATTATCAAATCCAATATCAATTAACGATCCCAATGATGAATCTGGTGGAGCAATCCCTAAGCCGATAAAGCTTAAAAATGCTTCGAAAAAGATTGCACCTGGAATGGAGAACATCGTATTAATGATGATAATTCCACTGATATTTGGAACTAAGTGTCTTCTGATAATTGTTCCATTAGATGTACCTAATGTTCTTGACGCTAAAACAAACTCTTGGTTTTTGATTTTTAACACTTCTCCACGGACAATCCGGGACATTCCTATCCAACCGGTTATCGTTAAAGCAATAATAATCGAAAGAATCCCAGGTTTTAGAATTAGCATCATTAAGAGGATAATGACTAGGTTAGGGATACCTACAAGAACTTCAGCTATCCGTTGCATAACACCATCGACTCTTCCACCATAAAACGCAGAAATTCCGCCGTAAGAAACTCCGATAACCAGGTCAATAAAAGCGGCAACGAAGGCAATAATTAACGATACCCTTGTCCCTTCCCATAACCGGGTCCATTGGTCACGACCTAAAACATCGGTACCTATCCAAAAGTAAGTATCCTGCATCTCTTTGGCTTCATACACATGGTATGTCGCTTTAACCTCTGCAGAATTTTTTGTTCCGTCACCTTTATCTAAAACTTCAATATCTACAAACTCTGGTTTATTTCCATATCTAGCAATTGCATTTTTTGTAGCGTGTTCAGCAGTAGTGCCTTTATATTTGCCGCTTAAAGTTCCATCAAACCCTAACCATGAAATATTTTCAATAACAGGTAACCTTGGAGGCATTTTTGCTCTTGATAATTCCTGATCATCACTGCCATACTCGTTCATCATAGGACCAACGATACTCATTACAATTAAAAGCAAGATAACAAAAATGCTGAATACTGCAGGTTTATTCTTTAAAAGTGTTCTTTTGGCATCCTGTAAAAACGTCCTGCTCGGGCTTGAAATCTTATCACTAGTATCCTCTTTACGATCAAGAGGAACAAATAATTCTTTTGGTATTTTATTAAGGTTATTTTTTTCCATATTATTTATTTCCTCCTGCTAGTCTAATCCTAGGATCAATTAATCCGTATAGGAGGTCTATGATTAAGATAATTAGAATAAAACCAAAAGCAAACATCAAAGTTGTTCCCATAATGGTTGGGTAATCATTCATTGTTACCGAGGTTACAAATTGCTCACCAATCCCCGGAATGGCAAAAATTTGTTCTATAACTAGTGATCCGGTCATCAAACCAACTGCCATTGGTCCTACAACAGTCACTAGTGGTATTAAGGCATTACGCAGTCCATGTTTAAAGATAATTCCAGATTCAGCTACGCCTTTTGCACGTGCTGTAATAATGTAGTTCGAATGCAATACTTCTACCATCTCTGTTCTTGTAAAACGGGCTGCTACTGCTAGCGGAGTTATAGCTAGTGATATCGTAGGTAGAATGGTATGTTCAAATTCTCCCCATAGCGCCACTGGTAATACACCTAATTTTACGGCAAATACATATTGCAATAATCCTGCGAAAACGAAGGCAGGAATGGAAGTTCCTAAAACGGCAATGATTGTTGAAAAATAATCTATTGGGCTGTTTCTAAAGATAGAGGCCACTAATCCTAACATGATCCCTATGACAGTACCCAACACTAATGCTTGAAAGCCTAATTGTGCAGAAGGCCCGATTCTATCCATTAGAATTTTCGAAACCGGTGTGCTATCAAATACAAAGGAGATACCTAAGTCACCTTTTGCAAGTCCACCAAGATAATTTACATATTGAACTGGCACTGGATCGTTTAACCCGTACTTTTCCAATACAATTGCCTTCTGTTCTTCAGTCAATTTATCGTCTGCCTTTAAGGGGCTACCTGGTAGCATTTTCATAAGAAAAAACGAAGCTGAGGCAATAATGAAGAGTGTAATAAACATATACCATACACGACGGAGAATATATCGAGTCATCTTTGCACCTCCTAAATTTCACATTAAATTTGAATCTATTATAGCGAATGATAATTTTTGTTATCTTCGGAATATTCTCGTTTAAAAGGAGAAAAGAGAGTATATGCCAAAATAGCACACACTCCCTTCTACCTAGCTAATACTTATTCATTTTTAAAATGAAGTGTTATTATTCTGTTGCTGCAACACTAGACCATTTGTACTCATAAGTAGCACCGAATGGGTTAACAAATACACCTTGAACTTTTGGAGATACTAATTGAGCAGTTGCTTTTTGGTATACAGGTGCGATTGCTGCATCTTCAAAAAGGATTTTTTCTGCTTTCAAGAAGTTTTCAAAACGTGCTTTGTTATCTGTAGCAAGAGTTGTAGCAGTTTCATTAACTAGTTTATCATACTCTGGGTTAGAATATCCCATTTTGTTGTTTCCACCATCAGTTAACCAAAGGTTTAAGAAGGTATAAGGGTCTAAGAAATCTGGGCCCCAACCAGCAAATTGAACATCATAATCCATTGCTGTATCTAAATCAAGACGTTGTTCAAATGGAACTGGCTTTAATGTAATAGTAAGACCTGGAAGGTTCTTTTGTAATTGGTTTGCAATAAACTGATCCATCATTTTAGAAGTATCGCTATCGCCGCCTAAGAATTCAACCGTTAATTTATCAATACCTAATTCTTTTAAGCCTTGCTCCCAGAATTTCTGAGCTTCTGCAACATCATATTTCACAAGATCTCCACTTACTTCACGGAAGTCTTTTCCATCAGGAGTTGGAACGAAATCTTTTGGTACTAAACCATTAGCTACGATAGAACCGTTGTTAAGAATTTCATTAACTAAAGATTCCTTATCAAATGCTCTGCTGATTGCTTTACGGATATTTACGTTAGCAAGAGCTTTGTTCTTAGTTTGGTTAATTTTGAAATAGAATACTGAAGTTTGCGGTGTTACTACATAATCTTCGTGTGTAGCATATTGGTCAACTAAGTCAGAAGATAAACCAGCACGATCAACTGTACCTGCTTCATATAAGTCAACTGCTGTTTGAGCTTCTTTTACTACTTGATAGTTCATTTTTTCTAATTTTACAGTTGCTGCATCCCAGTAATCTGCATTTTTAACAAGAGTCCATTTGTCAGCTGTGCTTTCCCAAGACTCAAATTTGAATGGTCCGTTTGATACTAATGTATCAGCGCTAGTTGCAAATGCATCGCCTTTTTCTTCAACAAACTTCTTATTTAACGGTAAGAAGGTACCAAATGTTGTTAAAGATTCGAAATATGCTGTAGCGTTTTCTAGTTCAACTACTAATTTGTAGTCACCATCAGCTTTTACGCCAAGTTGATCTAAAGGAACTTCACCTTTGTTAACAGCTGTAGCGTTCTTAATTACGCCACCCATCATGTATGGACCATATTCAGATCCAGTTGCTGGGTCAACAGCACGTTGCCAAGCATAAACGAAATCGTTTGCTGTAACAGGGTCACCATTTGACCATTTTGCATCTTCACGTAAAGTGAAGGTCCAAGTTTTTCCATCAGCACTAACTTCATGCTTAGTTGCAATACCAGGTGCAACTTTTGCGTTTTCATCTAGACGGTATAAACCTTCCATTGTAGCACCTAAGAATTGGAAACCATATTCATCAGTTGCCATTGATGGGTCCATAGATGGAATTTTATCACCATTTACAAAGTTTAAAACCTGTTCAACTTCTTCTACTTTTGGATCATCAGCTGGTTCTTTCGGATCATCAGCCTTATCTTTGTCGCCAGAACAAGCAGCTAAAAACATGCTTAGTACTAGGCTAAGAGCTAAAAGCCATGTTAATTTTCTCTTCATTTTAGAAGACCTCCCTATTGTCCTATTTTTCTGTTAATTTGAAGCTAAAAAAGAATCTAAAAGAATCATACTATTTTTCTAGTAGTCTTGTAAAGACTAAATATAGAAAAAAGTCTAAAAATTATACTTTATTTTTATTGTAGAATACTAATAGTCTTGATTTTACAGTATTTCTACGCCTATTTACTAGTAAAATAAATTTTTTTACTCCTCTTTTTGTTACCTTCCAAATAATAATAATCTTGGTTTACCCAACCATTTTTGGGGATTTTGGGGTTACTTTTGGATATATATTATATTTTACTTCAATAGATACAGAATGATGAAAGTGTACTTTCAGAATTAGTTAGGTTAAAATACCAGTATTCTACGCTAATAAAAATCAACTAAATTGAATGATAAAGGTGAATCTATGTTCAAAAATAAGTGGATATTTTTACTTGTAAACATATTGGCAACGATTGTATTCTTTTTTCTCTTTGCCACTGAATACAATCTTTTACATTATATTAATTCATTATTTTATCTTTGTTTTATGTATCTGCTTTTTGTTTTACTTATGTACACTGTAAGAGGCGGATTTTTCGATGGAGTGACCTATGGCTTCAGAAGATTTAATAGTGAGTTCATTAAGCGTAACGATTATTTAGAAGAATGGCGTGAAAAGCCGCTCCCTTCAGAAAAGTTTAATCCAAGTTTTTATCAGGTTATAAAATTTCAAGGTCTTGCTTTGTTTATTGTTTTAGTCCTTTTATTGGGGATTTATTATTTATTATAGAAGAAGTGGGGCCATTCCTAATGGAATGGCCCTTTTTATTATTTATTAATAAATTTCTGGTATGCTTCTTCGTCTAATACTTTATCTATTTCTCCGATATATTCGGTAAAGATATCGGGATGGCAGAAGCCTTCTTTGAAGCGATATAATCCATCGGATGGATCGAGCTTAAATACGCCACCGAAGTCATAGCGGTCTTTTCCTAATTCTAATGCCCAGTTAATCATTTCCCATTGTAATAAATGCGGAGCCATTAATGATCTTTTTTCATTACCGCTGGCACCGTAAGCATACCATGTTTTATCGCCATAGCTCAGGGCAAGTGCAGCAGCGATAACATCACCATCATGTTCTGCAAGATAAATACGAAGATAATCTCCATATGCTTCACACATTCTTTCAAAATAGTCATAAGGACGATAGGAAATACCATTACGAGTACTCATGACTACATATAAGTCGTGGAAGGTTTTAACATCATTTAGGTCATTGCTATATCTGGTAGTGACTCCCTTACGCTGTGCAAGTCGTATATTGTAGCGTGTTTTTGAATGGAAGCTTGATAGTAACTCATCGTCCGTCTTTCCTTTTAAATCTAGAACCATATTCAACCGTGGTTGTGTCGTAAACTTTGGGGATACATTACGGTTATAGACTTTATAACCTAAAGCAATATATTGATTATGTAATTCTTCATCATAAATAATTTCCGGATCAAAACGTAAGACAAAAGCGTCATGGATTCTTACATGCTCTTCTGCTTCCTTTATAAGTCGGTGGACTAACTCAGTATCGCGAGGGTCACACACAGGTCCCTTACAGCAATAGGCTAATTTCTTATTCCCAACTGCATTGACCATTAAAAAAGATGCCCCTGCAATAATTTGACCGTTTTCTTCTAAATATACATACATTGGTGTCCAATTATTTTTGACTTGGGACCATGCTGTATCCTGTGTTACAGTTGCGAACGGAGAAGTTCGTATAAACTCCTGATACCTAGATAAATCTTCAGTATTTGTTATATCAACGATAGGCATTTTAAAATGACTCCTTCCTTTACATAGACTTTCAATTTTTATCATTAAATTCCCTAAGTAATTTTAAAAAGTGACCAATATGAAATCATTTACGATTGCATTATGACCAATATAATACCATGAAATAGCCATTTCTACCAATGTCCATAGGACGACTGTTAATAATACAAAGTAGCTCCAATTCAACCTTGTGTACATAGAAAAGGGAGAAATATGAAAGTATAAAGGTATATATGCTTATGTCATTAGGAGGTTTAGGCTATGCAGAGGAAGAATTTCTTCAAAATTACACTAACTTTTATTCTTCTATCAGTTATGTGTTTAACCAACAGTGATCAGAGTCAACAGGTAATAGCGTTCTCAAACCAAATACTTAGAAATGGATCTGTTGGAGAAGATGTTATAAAACTGCAATCTCGACTCTCTTATAATGGATTCTACAAGAATAAAGTAGATGGGGTATTTGGCTGGAATACTTATTGGGCAGTCCGGAATTTCCAAGATAAATTTGGTCTCCCTGTCGATGGAATTGTAGGTTCCAAAACAAAGGCAATGCTTGTTAAAGCCACTAAATATCAAAAGCCAGGTAACTCAGGAACGGCAGCAAGTGTTCCAAGCGGATTTAGCCAAAGTGATATACAGTTGATGGCAAATGCTGTGTACGGAGAGTCGCGAGGTGAACCATACACAGGTCAAGTAGCGGTTGCAGCCGTTATACTAAACCGAGTTCAAGGTGCTTCTTTCCCAAATACGGTAGCAGGCGTTATCTATGAACCTGGGGCATTTACCGCGGTTGCAGATGGACAGATCAATCTAACACCAAATGAAACGGCAAAGAAGGCTGTGCTCGATGCTATCAATGGCTGGGATCCGACTGGAGAAGCTATCTATTATTTTAATCCTGATACCGCAACAAATAGTTGGATCTGGAGTCGGCCACAAATAAAGAAAATTGGTAAACATATCTTTTGTAAATGATAATAAAATGCTAATCCCGTTCTCTGGTGGGATTGGCTTTTATTATTTAAAGCTTATCTATTATAGTATCTTTGTTGACAAGCAATAATCATATCCATATAATAATTAGTATAAACAAGTAATAATTATAGGATTTTCAGTCTATACTACTACTAATCCTATTTTTAAATATTATCCATTTGGAGGAATTTAATATGTCACTTATCGGAAAAGAAGTAAAACCATTTGTTGCACAAGCTTATAGAAATGGTGACTTTATTGAAGTTACTGATGAAAATCTTAAAGGTCATTGGAGTGTTGTTTGCTTTTACCCTGCAGACTTTACATTCGTTTGCCCAACTGAACTAGAAGATTTACAAAATCAATATCCAGCTCTTCAAGAACTTGGAGTTGAAGTATTCTCTGTTTCTAGAGATTCTCATTTTACACATAAAGCATGGCATGATTCATCCGAAACTATCGGTAAAATCACCTATACTATGATCGGTGATCCTTCACATGTCATTTCTCGCAACTTTGATGTTTTAGTTGAAGAACTAGGACAAGCTGACCGTGGCACTTTTATCATCGACCCTGACGGGATTATCCAAGCTGTTGAAATCAATGCAGATGGAATTGGCCGTGATGCTAGCACTCTTATTAATAAAATAAAAGCAGCGCAGTACGTTCGTAACAATCCTGGTGAAGTTTGCCCTGCAAAATGGCAAGAAGGCGCTGCAACACTTAAGCCAAGTCTAGACCTAGTAGGAAAAATCTAAGGGGTGCAATAAATGATACTGGATGCAGCAATTAAAGAACAATTAGCCCAATATCTTCAACTTTTGGAAAATGATGTCCTAATCAAAGTTAGCGCAGGCTCCGATGATGTATCAAAGGAAATGCTGGCTCTTCTTGATGAATTAACAGCCATGTCGACTAAAATTAAAGTTGAGAATTCTCAGCTAGAGAGAACACCAAGCTTTAGTGTAAATCGGTTAGGTGAAGATACTGGAGTAACCTTTGCTGGTATCCCTCTTGGACATGAATTTACTTCATTTGTATTAGCGCTTCTCCAGGTAAGTGGAAGAGCACCAAAGGTCGATCAGAAGTTGATTGACCAAATAAAAGGTATTAAAGGTGAATATCACTTTGATTCTTATATTAGCTTAAGCTGTCATAACTGTCCGGATGTTGTACAAGCCCTTAACGTAATGAGTGTACTCAACCCTGGCATTACACATACAATGATTGACGGTGCTGCATATAAAGAAGAAGTTGATAGTAAAGATATTATGGCAGTACCAACTGTATTCCTAAATGGAGAATCCTTTGGTAGCGGACGTATGTCACTGGAGGAAATCCTTTCAAAGGTTGGAAGTACTCCTGATGCTTCAGAGTTTGCTGAAAAAGATACATTCGATGTTCTTGTTGTTGGAGGCGGACCTGCAGGTGCAAGCGCAGCAGTCTATGCAGCACGTAAAGGCATTCGTACAGGTATTGTTGCTGAACGCTTTGGTGGCCAAATTATGGATACCATGGGCATTGAAAACTTTATCAGTGTGAAATACACAGAAGGCCCTAAGCTTGCAGCGAGTCTGGAAGAACATGTGAAAGAATATGATGTTGATGTCATGAACCTACAGCGAGCAAAACGTATTGAGAAGAAAAACTTCATTGAAATTGAACTGGAAAACGGTGCGGTCCTAAAGAGTAAAACCGTTATCCTTTCAACAGGTGCCCGTTGGAGAAATGTCGGTGTACCTGGTGAAGCGGAATTTAAAAACAAAGGTGTAGCCTATTGTCCTCATTGTGATGGCCCATTGTTTGCAGGCAAGCATGTAGCCGTTATTGGTGGTGGTAATTCTGGTATTGAAGCAGCAATTGACCTCGCAGGTATTGTGAAGCATGTAACAGTTATTGAATTTAATTCAGAGCTTAAGGCTGACACTGTACTGCAAGATCGTCTATTCAGTCTTCCAAATGTAACGGTCATTACCTCTGCACAAACAAAGGAAATTACCGGAACGGATAAAGTAAACGGTCTTTCCTATGTCAACCGTGACACAGGAGAAGAACATCATATTGAATTGCAAGGTGTATTTGTTCAGATTGGTCTTGTTCCAAATACCGATTGGTTAGGTGAAACAATCGAGAGAACGAGGACTGGTGAGATTGTGGTTAATAACCATGGTGCAACAAGTATCCCTGGAGTGTTTGCTGCAGGAGACTGTACAAATAGTCCATATAAGCAAATCATTATTTCAATGGGATCTGGTGCAACTGCGGC
>JAQSXG010000557.1 GCA_029256785.1 Neobacillus sp. | reverse complement strand
CTATGACAGTTATAAAATGCATAAGCGCCTATATGTGTTACGCTTTGTGGTATTTCAATATCCACCAAATTGTTGCAATACAAGAATGCATTACCTTCAATTATTTTTAGGGTACTTGGTAACTCGATAGAAGTAAGATTATTCGAGTTTTGAAAAGACGATTCCCCAAGTTCTGTTACACCTTCAGGAACCTTGACAAATTTCATTGTATTTTTGTGCATGAACGCAGCATATCCTATTTTTGTAATTCCGAGATTATCTGGTATGATCACCTTTTCGTCCGTACCATTGTACTCCGTTAGTACGCCATTTTCCACAACGAAATCACTTGATTTTGCATAGGTTGTAATACTTAGCATTGAACATAGTACTGCCACAACAATTACAACACTTAATACTCTTGTACACTTTCTCATTTCTATTACTCCTTTTCTGACTGATCTCCTGGCTTTTTAGATTTCGTTTTCAACAACCTCCATCATATATTATGTCTTATTCTTCTTATCTCAAGAGATGCCTTCTGATTACAAAATCATTATATATTCGCTCTTGGACAGAAATTGTCCTTTCCCTTAATTCAGATGTTTTTTATCGCACTTTTTAATTTAAATTGTAATTTGGTAAAAGATTGATTAATGGCAAACAATGCTTGTCTGTAAGTCTTAATGAAATATATCCTCCCTTCTCACTACTGTTTTGCGACACTCTAAACAAGAGAAAAAAGCATTGGTTCGTTTAAGATTAAACAACCAATGCTTTTTAATATAATATATATTTATAATATATTTCCTTTCTCCCCCTTTTCCAGATATTATGTTATAATAGCTAAAAAGCTGGTAAACTTTGTCGATAATATTAATGTGATAGTTGTAATGCTTCTATATCACGATTGAAAGGACAGAAGATGTCCAATCATACCCGTATAATATAAGATAACTATAATACTTTGCAGGAAGAGATTAGTTATGAAAGATGTAGATTTGAAAATGGAAGAGTACGGTACCCCAAAGATGTTTCGCTTATTGAGCATGTACGAAATGCTAAGCAACAATGAAACTCTCATCAAAGAACAATTATCCCAGAAATTTGCAGTGAACGAAAAGACTTTCCGGAGGGATATTCAAGATTTACGCGAGTACATACATGAAAAAAATGAAACCTACGAACTTGAATTTGATAAGAATAAGGGCGGCTATTGTTTGTCTGAGCAATCTCACCGTTGGCTGAATGGAAAAGAAATCCTGGCAATGTCAAAGATTCTGCTTGAAAGCCGTGGATTTAATAAAAGTGAGCTCAACAGTCTTTTGGACAAGCTCATTGACCAAGCGTTACCATCCGAGAAAAAAGGCATTGAAAAAATCATTGGAAATGAGCGCCTGTACTATGTTCCACCTAAGCATGGGAAATCATTGCTCGATTCCATTTGGCAAATGAGTTCTTATATCAGGAATTATAGAGAAGTTGAATTTACCTATACACGTCAGGATGGCAAAACTCTCCTAAGAAAAGTAAACCCAGTATCGATTATCTTCTCTGAATTCTATTTTTATCTAATCGCATTTTTTGCAGATGATTCAAAAGACTTTCCAGCAGTTTTCAGATTAGACAGATGCCATGAAATAAAAGAAACTGGACAAGTATTTAAAATACCAGAAAGGCTCCGTTTTCAAGACGGTCTTTTCAGGAACCGTATTCAATTTATGTATCCCGGAGAACTGATGACCATTGAATTTAAGTTTTGGGGTTCATCCATAGAAGCAGTCCTTGATCGCTTACCAACAGCAGAAATTAGTGGTCCAGTAGACGGTAAATACACAATTAAGGCTGAGGTTTACGGTTACGGAATTAAAATGTGGCTATTAAGTCAGATGGAGTTTGTTGAGGTAATCAGGCCACGAAAATTAAGAGATGAAATAATAGAGTCCATTAATATTTTGCGGGAAAGCTATTTAGGTTAAACAAACCTCTCCTTGATCTTCCAACTTTCTGTAAAAATGCGTGAATAGCCCAAATTCCAATTTGTAAATTCTTTAATGAGGATGATTTCTGAAATGAGCAGAATGGATAAACTTAGGAAACAAAAAGTCGAAGCTGATAATATAGCTAAAGAAAACAATGATCATTGGTACTCTCTTTCGGCTGAATACGGAAGAGTGGCGAATCTCGATCATTGCGTTGAAAATGTTCTTGATGATATTGATCATCATTTTGAAAAATTAACACGATTAACTGGAACGGATATAGCACTAGTTATTTTAGGAACTGCTTTGCAATGTATTCGTTGGTATTGGGTTACTTACTTTCCTGAACGCATGGATGATAAAGATGCTGCAAATCAAACAAAAGGCCATAATAATTTAACCTCTAACCGCAAGCATCGTTTTTATCACCCTTCTCTAGAGGAAGTAAAAACTAATCCTGTACCATTCGATGCGAATATTGGTAGCGATGGAGCGCTAAAGGGTGGCGGGAAACAAGGACACCGAGCGATAACACTTGGGCACGATCCTCTTTTGGGCCTAATATTTGGAACCGCCAATATAGCAACAAGTACATTAACAACGATTCATAAAGACGAAAATTCAAAGCTTACGATTTTTCCATTCAAGTCATACCATATTGTTACAGGTGAAATTAAAAAACGCGGCGGGAAATTTGCTAATCAAGATGTATTTTCAAAGACGCAACGAAATGCAAAAATTGAAAAAATCCTGTATTTCAGCAAAGAAAAAATTCTTGATCAAGAAAATGATGGTCGTGCCATCATGATAGAGTCATTAAAACAAGAATTGATTCATCTAGCATCTGATTTCAAATCAAAAAACAGTTTACCCCTTCCTTTTATCTCTTCATTTAATCCTGAAGCAACAAATTGGCTTGCTGTACACGGGATTGATATGTACAATTTTGTAAAGGTTTCGGAGCAAGCAGGCTTAGCGATATTTATAAACTGGATTATAGTGGTATTACATAATGGGGTACGTAAACTGTCAGCAGATATTGATAACAATTTATATCAAGTTAGGACAAAAAGAATTCTAACTCTTTCTAATATTCTCTCATCTACAACTAATATTTTATACACCACAGCTACAAAAGACATCTCTAAATTAGATATTGGCGGGTTTGCTGTTACATTAGCAACCCTTATTAGTGACACTTCTTTTGTAAAAAAGATGAAAATTGAATTCATTGAACAAAACTGGTCTGAAAAGATTATTGGAGAAGAGTTTAAATTTTTAAGGGAGGAAACCTAATGTCAGTTAAGGATTATAAACAAGGTATTATTGATGATGCAAGGGCACATGAGTCTCATGAGAGAAAAATGGAAAAAGCTATTACCTGTGTGGCTCAAGACAACAAAAAGTGGCGAGATATTTATGGAAATGTGGTTGACTCTATAATTGATCAGCTTTCTGAACAAGAAAGGAAAGAACTTTACGGTGTTAATACTGTAGTGGATATAGGGGAGCTAG
>JAQSXG010000556.1 GCA_029256785.1 Neobacillus sp. | reverse complement strand
AAGCTATTGACAGAACAAAAATAGCAAAAAGGCTTAATGTTAAAAACCTCTTCCCCAAATAAAAAAAGCCAATACATAAAAAAGGTGTATTTAAAATTAATAAAAGCAAACCGACTTCAAGATGGGTAATATGGGACAGAATAATGCTTATACCCACAATCCCACCATCAATCACAAAATTTTTTACCAAAAATAATTGCAAGGAAACAGCAACAAGAGATGCTCCACAAAATGTAAAAAATAAACTTTTTATTAAGGATGTACTGCTTGATCTACTAAAATTTTGGTAATATCCAAGTCTTGTCCTATACATTGAGACCCCTTTTATTCGAATTGACATCCTATTGTAATGTTAAATATATTCTGCTGATTAAGAAATAATCACTCCTACAGAAATAAAAAAGCTCTCAAGCAAAGGCTTAAGAGCTTTTAAAGTGGTTCAGTTAAGAAAAATCATAGGTTACGCCTGTTAATTTCTCTGATACAACCCATAGTTTTTTCATCGTATCTATAGTATAAACTTCTTTAGCTGGTGTCTCGAGTGCTGGTAACCCTTTAATATTTCCTCTTCCGTTAGGGCCTATATATTCTCCTCCCGTTAAACCCTTCTCAGAAGCTGCATAAATCGTTGGCAGTGCTCCCCTGTCCGCTGGTTGAAAAAACAATGTCGCAAGTTTCTTCATAAATTCAGGAGCATCCCTTTTGCCCAGTTTAAATAGATTGGTAGTCGAAATACCCGGGTGGCATGCCAGACTGATTGTAGTGATCCCATGCTGTTTCAGCCTATTGTCCAACTCTTTAGCAAATAATAATGTAGCCAACTTACTTTGGCGATAAAATGCCATTGGTTTGTATCCTTTTGCACCATCTAAATTATCAAAGGAAATCGAACCACCTCTGTGTGCAATGCTGCTGAGGGAAATGACACGCGACCCTTCTGTTTTCTTTAACAGAGGCAGTAATAATCCTGTTAAGGCAAAATGCCCTAAATGGTTACTGCCAAATTGCATTTCAAAGCCATCTTTTGTTTGTTGATAAGGTGGAACCATCACACCAGCATTATTAACTAATATATCTAAAGCTTGATAGCGAGTGATGAAGTTTTTCGCAAATTCTCTGATACTCGCTAAATCTGCTAAATCGAGGATCATCACCTCAACTGACGCTTGCGGATTTATTTTAAGGATGGCCTCTTTTGCCTGCTTCCCTTTTTGTTCATTCCGAACAGCTAAAATCACCTCAGCACCTCCATTACCGAAGTCTTTTGCTGCCTCAAAACCGATTCCGCTATTAGCTCCTGTAACAATGATTCTTTTGCCGGCTAGATTTTCTGCAACCATAAAAAACACGTCCTATCTAAAAACTTTTTTTAAAAACGTCCCGATTTAAAAATGGAATATAGCAGCCAAACAAACATGATAGTAGTTATAACAAATCCTATTTCGATTGCAGGGATATTCGATAACAAAGGAGAGGTTTGGCCTGATAAAGAAGCACCGATGATTACCCCTACCATAATGATACTAAATGCAAGTAACACAATACTAAAGGATATTCGATTACTAATTCGATTTAATTTATGTAAGGAGGATTCAAGTTCAGGTGTAGTAATCTCAATTTGCATCTTTCCCCTTTTCATAATCGATGTAAGGTCTTTCACCGTTTTTGGAAATTCATAAAGAATATCTCCATATTCCGCAAAATTGCTCCATGCCTTTCCCGCCACATTTTTTGGATTTAGACGTTCCATTAGTAATTGCCGTCCGAATGGTTCAGCAACGGCAATGATACTAATTTCTTGATTAAGCTTTTCTACCGTTCCCTCTAATGTAAGCAAAGCTTTTCCTAATATCGTTAAATCTGTCGGCAACTGAATATTATGCCGATAAGCAACTGAAAACAGTTCATTTACTGCTGTCCCTACACTCATCTGGCTAAAGGGAACATCGATGTACTTTTCACGAAGCTTATCCACATCCGCTCGAAGCTGCACCACATTTACATCATCCGGTACCAATCCCATGTTCGTTATAGCTTTAACCACTTCTACTGTATTTTGACGCATCAAAGCAATAACAAAGGAAGCGATATGATTTTTCATTTCTGACGTTAAGCGCCCAACCATACCAAAATCCATAAAAACGATTACTTCACCAGGCAGAGCTAAAATATTGCCAGGATGTGGATCACCATGAAAGAATCCATCTAGTAAAATTTGCTGAAAAATCGCATTGACAATCCTTTCCGCAATAATTTTACTATCAAAACCTTGTTGTTCAAGCTTGTCTACTTCATTTAATTTTGTACCTTCATAATATTCCATGGTTAGAACCTTTGATGTTGTGTATTCCCAATATACCTTTGGAATAAGGATAGTCGAATCGTCTTTAAACTGATTGGCAATCCGATCAGCGTTTCTTCCCTCATTTTCATAATCCAATTCTTCGCGGATAGACCTTGCTAACTCTTCGACTATATCACGGATGGGATATCTCGCACCCCAGTCTAACCGTGATTCTGCTAATCTAGCTAAATCCTGTAGAATTTCTAAATCTGTTTCAATTACATTCTTGATATAGGGCCGTTGGACTTTTACCGCGACCTTTTCACCCGTTTGCAAAACCGCATAATGAACTTGTCCGATTGATGCAGCAGCTAACGGGACTTCATGAAATTCTGCAAAGGAAAGTTCCATAGGTTCTGCAAACTCTTCTTCAATAATCTTCTTAACTTCCTCATATGGAAAAAGAGATACCCGATCTTGAAGTTTTTCTAGTTCATGAATGATTTCAGCCGGAATAATATCCGGTCTTGTGCTGGCAATTTGGCCAATTTTCACAAAGGTTGGCCCAAGATCCTCCAGAAACATTCTAATTCGTTCACCAGTCGTTCTACTTTTCAACTTTTCATTTTCCCCGTCAAGGTCCTTTTTCGGTAATTTAAGGAGGTCAAGAAGTCCTAATTCTTTCATAACAAACCCGAAACCATATCGAGTAAAAGCATAGACGATGTCGCGGTAGCGTTGAATGTGACGAATCCTTTTCTTAATCATATTCTTACTCCTAGTTGAAGTATTTTTATACAAGTATATCCTTCACCATCTCATGTTTTTCGTGTATTTTCAAGCCTGTTCATGGAATGTTCGATTAATCTGTGCCTTGATACTAACATTGGTCATTTTTCAGGAAGTTTTAGAAACTTAAGACAAAGATCATGCACAGACATTTGAATATTTTACTCAAAAAGTAAAGATGCAGGAACTTCCTTTCAGATTTACTTCATACGATTAATTATTCATCCTAATTTTCAATACTACTCTTTTGCTTCTTGTCTTTATATAAATCTACAAAAAGATTCCCATTTGAATCAACTTGAGCCAAGAATACATTATTTAATGATTGTGCTCCCTGTTTTTCTATCTCTTTCATAAGCCACTTTTTCGAATAGCCCAAAATTGATAAATTTTTATTTAAAATATGGCCATCGACC
>JAQSXG010000555.1 GCA_029256785.1 Neobacillus sp. | reverse complement strand
ATAAAAGGGGGATGTCTCCACTGTCCGTTTCATTCCTTCTCTACTAGAAACCTGTTTTTGTTTAGAAGTTAGGAGCACGGAAAGAACACTTAGATTCCAATCTTGGTCGCCATCTATAAGCATCCCGTAGGAATCTGACCCATCATCTTTTTCACCTTCTTGCCATTCAACGTACCCACCATCGATGGAACGGCATGCAGATCCGGAGCCTTGACGGGCTAATATGGACAATTCTTGGTTGTCTAAATCTAGACCAATCGCTTTTGTTGCGGCTGCAGCTAATGCGGCAAAGCCGGAAGCTGACGATGCAAAACCAGCAGCTGTTGGCACCTGATTCATTGAATTCACGATTGCATACAATTTTTTCCCAGAGAGTTCTCTGACTTTGTCAAGAAAATGGGTGATTTTGATGGTCTCATCCTCATTCGCTAGGCGATTATTCATTAAAAACACATCTACTGGAATACATGGACAAAATTCAACACTTGTCGTTGTATAAAATCTATCAAGAGTCAGGGATAAACTACTATTCATTGGTAAAAATAGTGATTCGTCTCGTTTTCCCCAGTACTTTATTAATGCAATATTCGTATGTGCCCTTGCGGTTGCCTTCATCTACATCACCTCATTCCCTCTAAAGAAAAATTCCAGGTTTGAAGAGCTCCTACTTTCAGAAATGCATTAGCGAGTACTTTAGAGTGAGCTTGACTAGATGCAATCGCCAAAACACATCCTCCCCTACCCCCACCGGTCAGTTTTGCTCCCATTGCACCGGCTTTTCGAGCTACGTCTATTAATTTATTAATCCCTTTATCACTGACACCTAGTTCTATCAATTCATCCTGGGCGAAATTTAATAGTTTTCCTAAAAGCTCCATGTTTCCAAGGGAAAGCGCAGCCCTTGAATCTTTTGCAATCCATCCTATACGGTCAAGAGAAGCTTGTATCCTCGCGGGATTTAATATATATCGCTCCCTAACGCTGGTTACTGCAGCATGTGTGTCACCAATCCGTCCAGAATCGGCTACAACTAGGTGGAGTGGTGCTCCAATTTGTAAAGGGTTTGGGCTTTTCCCTTTTTGAAACAAGATTGGGCATTCACTAGAAACGGCAGCCATATCTATCCCACTGGGGTTTCCATGGGCATGTAATTCAGCAAGATGGACGAGTGCCATAAGCTCCGTTTGTCGGACTTCTCCACCATAAAAAGTATAGAGACTTCTAACTAATGCAATCGCAATCGCAGCACTTGATCCTAAACCGCGCCCCAACGGAATTGTAGATCTGAGCCGAATTAACAGACCAGTCCTTGGTTTATTCAATGCTGTCAAGGTTTCTAATATACAAATTGCAATTCCTTGCAATTTCTCTGGCAAACTGTGGATGGGCCCGTGAAAAAATTCACTCTCAATTCGAATCGACCCATAAATCTCTTGAATGGTTGCTTTCACTTTGATTAATGGAAACGGAATGGCAATAGCGGGTCTATCATACACAACCGCGTGCTCACCGACCAAAATTAATTTGCCATGGGCGCTACCAACTGCTACCTTTTGAGGGAGCTGTATCATCTAATTACCTCGCTTTTCCATCTACTTCAAAAACCTTATTGCATAAGTGTTCTTTTTTAACCAACAAGTTTTGTGATAATCCAAGGCGCTGAATATAACACCATAAATTGAACTCCATAATTAATACCCCAACGGTGCATTACCCCAGCAAATAAGCCTATCAAAAGAACCCCTGCAACATTAAGCCATCCTGCATCCATAAATGCCATCAATAACACTAAGCTGAAAAATAATCCTAGTATTGCTTCGTGTGGAATTTTTCTAAACACAAAAGCACAAATCTGTTGGGAATACTTTATGGTAACAAAATAGGTAATCACTAATGCGATTGTAGCGCCTATTATCGTTGCCCAAATAAAATCAGAATTAGATAAAATGTGGTGCATATTATGTTTTAAAGTAAAGACTGGCGGCGCATTAAATAATGCATTTGCAGGTCCAATAGCCATCGGAGATAATGGAATCCCCAATGCAATTAATGGAATTAAAGTTCCGGCAATATAAGTTGCATTTGCTAATGCTTCCATACAAGCGATAGCAAGCGACGCCTTTTTCACCGGATCCTTTGTCCGGCTGGAAAATACTTCTCCTAAAAAGATAGTCATTCCGACTGGACTCATAATGAATGTAATTGAGCCTATAAGGGAAGAAATCACACTCATTCCTACCTCTTGTTTCGTTAAAATTTTGAAAGGATTAGGAAATCCCTTTGTGTGTTTCGTTTTCGATAAATTGATTACTTTTTTATCAAATCGTGGCAGACCATTTCTTTTCTCTTTATTTAACAGTTCAAATAACGTTAAAATTACTGGTCCAATGGTAATTCCTAAGAAAAAGGAGATAAAAACGTTAGTCCCTTCAGGTACTATTCCTACACCCCAATATAAATGACGTAGGCCTTGGATCAATAAAGCGAATGGAATAATCGTAGCAAGCGCTAGCCATCTATTTTTACACATTAATGCTAAGAATAATGCACCTAAGAAGAATAATAGATTGGCATATTCTTTCATTACATCAGCAACAGGAATGAAAGCGTGAGCCAACAGTAAACTAACAGGGACAGCTACTAACGTTCCAATCGCGGAACCTGAAGCCATTTTCCGAATACTTACATCGGACAATCCATATTTTTTTAGCACTATAGCATGTTCCACCATCGGAGTTGCCATTACTCCACCAGGAATTCCTGCCACTGCCACTGGTATGGAATCTGTTAATTTACTAGCCACAATGGCAGATATAAAGAAGGACAAAATAACGATTGGTTGTAAACCCGATAATACTAATGCTAGTATCACTGGTGCAATTGTCGCTGTTTCATCGGTACCTGGGGCAATCCCAATAACCGTGTAGACGGCTGCTGCTATTAAGGCAGCAGCAACCATTTGTAAAATTAGTACAGAATCCAATTGTTACTCCTCCCTAATAACTTCACTAAAGATCCGCTTCGGTTTAATCATAAAACTACAAATCACGAACCCTATAAAAGCTCCTGCTAACCCATAAAATAATGGTTTAGGAGGTTCATTAGGTGCAATAAAATATCCACCCATGGTTGTGACACTACAGATAAATAATGACAGGACCAAATCTTTAATCTTGACAAAGTCTTCCCAAACTTCTATATTCTCTTTTAAAACTTCCCCTTCACCAGGTAATCCCGTTTTTTCATCTAATTCCGCCATCACATGAAACTCCTTTTCCACTTTTATAATTGATAACCATTATCAATGTAGGTTAAAAAAATAAACCACACGGGGGGCTTCACTTCAAAAGTTGCTTCATTCACCTTGATCATTAGCCTTTTTCATTTTTCCGATTACATATATTGGGATAATGCTTCCTCAAGTTCGAAACGACGACCAACAATAAAAGGCCATTCATGTTGGGTAAATAATCTTGCCTTGCTATCTCT
>JAQSXG010000554.1 GCA_029256785.1 Neobacillus sp. | reverse complement strand
ATTGGCATCTTGCTATACGATACAAATTTATTAATATTAAATATCGGGTGTGGCTCAGTAAAATGCCCATATAATTCTATAAGCGAATGATAATTACTAGTTTTTTGAACCCAATTATCGACTGCATTCCACATTGTTTGAATTCCATATTCACTTTGTCCATATAGCGATACATTCAGGTTAACTTTGGATATTAAATTTGGATTTCCATATATACTCATACTCAATTTAGCTTGAAGTTTTTTTGTATCATCTGATTGAACACAAATCTCTACCTCATTAGTGTTTTTAAGTTTTACCTTAACATTATGCTTACTACAAGATGTAGGTTCTACATAATCGGTATAACTTTTTAAACTAAAACTCGTTTCAGATGACTGTAAATTATTTTCCTTTATTTCAGCGTGTTTTTCTTTTGTCTTCTTTGCCTTTTGACCCTTACGCTTATCAAACGATAGTTTTATATCTGGTTGCAATAAATCTATCGATGTATCCTGACCGAAAATTTGTTGTCTAACAGCCAGGGCTATATAAAAAGCTATTTTAGGGCAAACAGAATTTCCTATCTGCTTTATTTGATCTTCACGCTTACCCCAAAATGTGTGTTCATCAGGAAATCCTTGAATTCGTTTATATTCATTCACCGTAAGATAACGATTATCCCAATGAAATGGTCCAGTATATTTACCTGGCGAAGCAATTAGGGTTTTCACAGGTATATTAGGATCTGCCTTATATAAAAAATCTGAAAACCTTGATCTATAAGCAAATATAGGATTAGAATATCCTCTTTTTTCAGTAAAATGCAAGTAATTCTCGCCAGGTGGCACTAAAGGAAGTAAATAAGAATACTTACCATTAATGAACGCTGTATCTTTTTCATCTTCACTAGTAAATTGCAAATCTTTAATTGTTTCGTGAACTGAAAGATAAGGATGCTTATCCTTTGAATCAGGGCCATAGATTGGTTTAGGAAATAAAAAGAGTTGCTCCATCCTATGCCCCACTATGAATAATCTCTCTCTTTGCTGAGGAACTCCATAATCTTCTGCATCTAGTATTCGATAATCTATTTTATATTTTAATTTTTCAAAAGCTTCTATAATGTCATTAAAATCTTTACCTTTATTAGTGGCTAAAATCCCCCTTACATTTTCAAATAGGAAAGCTTTTGGTTGAACTTTACTTATAACTTTACAATACCCTTCAAATAAAGTTCCTCTTGCGTCAAGACTGCCAGCAGCACCACCGGCTCTACGCCCTGAGGCTGAGAATGATTGACATGGGGGGCCGCCAATTACCATATCTATATCATTAGGCAAAAGATCAAGATTTAATGTTCTAATATCAGCTTGTAAAACTTCGAGATCCTTTGATAAAGTTATACTTTTATTCATCCGTAAAGTATTACAACAAGATGTTTCTATATCAGTAGAAAATAGAACTTCAAAACCCGCTTGTTCAAATCCAACATCGAGTCCCCCTCCCCCAGAGAACAAGCTTAAAGTCCGTATCTTTTTGCTATTCATAGTTGTTTCATATATCATTTATTTTTACCTCCACCATCTTACGTCCATAAACTCAATAAACACGGTTTGCATAATGTACACAAAAAAAACAAGCTATACATGTCTGACTTAATTCCGCTTAGATGTTCTCTATATTTTTATATTTATTATTTAGCTCTCTAATATACTTTTTATATATCAAATAAGGCCTTGCATCTTTATATATCAACTATATTAACCAATATCATTGCAATATTCTTATTATAACACTCATTTATACTTTGTTAAAGTTATTCTAATATTTTGTATAAGGCAGTAATCATGCTACTAATTTTAGCACCACTTAAAATATCCAAAAATAAAAATAACGGCAGATCTTCCAATTTATATACAGAAAATTCTCCGTTAACACCCCTTTAGTGAGTATTACGGTGTAAAAGTGCAACCTTTTCGTTAAAACAGTGCGGTCTATTCCGGAAAACAGTGCGCTTCTTTCCGATATAACGGTGCATTTAGATATATGCATTCTGCGGTCTACAACGGCCACTATTCGTTAGACTGCGGATACTGTGTGCTAGGAACGGTCGACTACTACAAAGTTATTTTGGTATCAATGGCAAGGGCTGAAGCCGGCGCTGCAGCGACCCATTGACATCAAAATCCCTTTGTAGTGAAAGGTAATTAAGCAGACCTATGAAGTGGTCTGCTTCAACATATTTAAATCATAAGGAAGCGACCGTAAAACGCATTTTAATCGTTTTGGAACGCAAAACTAACCATTGGTACATACAATGCGTAACTGCACCCACTATCCGGAAACTATTGCACTATTTTAGCGGAAGGGGTGGGGTAAAGTGCTCCGGAATAATCAAGACGAATTGCTAATGTATTTATATTGAATTTAAACAACTGGATTTCTTCGCTCCATTTCCATTACAGAAATATCATCACTACTACAAATCCATCCGCACCTGATTGAAACATTGCTACTATCATCCTCTAACCTGACGTCTTGGATTTTCGCTTATCGTTATCAATCCGGCTTCTCCTGTTCCATAAAAAACCAATGTCATGTTCCTGTTGCCTTTACACCGGTAGTCACTCGAACAGTAATCAGGTTTCCTTCGAGCTCTGTCCCATCTAGGTCAAAAACTAAATGGTTTCGACTACAATTTGTATTTACGATGCTTCATCGGACACTTCACTTTCGTTCAGCTCCATTACACACACCTGGCTGATAATTCATTCTTTTCCTTTACGCTCAATACCATAGTTTTCACTACAGCACCTAAAGGTGGTTTGGAATCTGCACCTGAAATATCGATTCCGAGGGACCTACCCTCATCTCTTTTATAGCATTGCCACCTTTTGGTGGCATTCAGGACACACTTTGACGCTTACGTTATATTATTTCCCTTTACATTCCAATTGCATTTCAAACACAAAAAATAAGGTAAGCGTCAAATAACTCGGTGTATGGTAATCGCTCTAAATCTGTGCAATAATTCTCTAAATTAAAGTTTTTAGAGTTTTTCAACCTTACTTGAAAAACTCCAACGGAGGATTTAGAGATGGATACCAAAGATACCACACGAACCTATCGACTCAAACAATGGACAGAAATCATTCGAGAATGTCGCACAAGCGGACAAACGGTTACTGCCTGGTGTGAAGCTCATGATGTCAATTCCAAAAGTTACTATTACTGGCTGCGCCGAGTACGCACAGCTGCATGCGAATCTTTACCAGTAGTTCAACAGAAAAACGACTTGCTTTCTCCTGTCAATTCAAACAAAGCGGTTTTTGCACAGATACCACTTCCTGATCCGGAAATCACCGATGCATCCGTTGTACTTCGGCTAAATGGGGCTATTCTAGAAATCAGAAACGGTGCTTCCGATAAAGTAATTGAAAACACACTCCGTGCAATTCGAAACTTATGTTAGGCGATATTTCCGGTGCAGGACAAATCTTTATTGCCTGCG
>JAQSXG010000553.1 GCA_029256785.1 Neobacillus sp. | reverse complement strand
GTGCAATTTATAAAAATGACTTGCAAGAAATGCTTGTTGCACACCCAGAGATTTCATTGAAAATACTTGAGGAATTCGGAAAAAGATTAAAGGAAGCGGAAATGACAATTGAGAGATTGAGCCTCCAGGACGCAGAAAAACGGGTCGCTTCCTATCTTATTGAGCAGATTAGCAATGCAACAAACTCAGAAGATGATATAAATCCGATTACGATTGTTTTGCCAATGAGTAAAAAGGATCTCTCTTCCTATATTGGAACCACCCAGGAAACGCTTAGCAGAAGGCTTACAACCTTCCAGGAACGCGGCTGGATTAAACAATCTGGACAGCGAAACATTATTATACTAAATATGGACGAGCTCAAAAATATTGCCCAATAATTAGAGCCCTGACACCTTGGGTCAGGACTCTTCTATAGATTCGAATGTATTAAATTTAAAGTACTTTTTAATTCCTCAACGGGAACTTGCCCCGGTGCAGATGCTTTTTGAGCTGCTCCAAAGGTTAGTGCAGAACCAAAAACCTCACCTACCAACCTGCTAATCACACCTTTACCAGCCATCGACATCGTTATGATTGGCCTGTCCGCATATTGTTCATGCATGGTGTTCGTCGCTTCTAATAGGGTAAGTACATCTCTACTGCTTTTTGGCATAACAGCAATTTTGGGCAAATCGCAATCCAATTCCTGTGCCTTTCGTAAGCGGGCGATGATTTCTTCCTTCGCAGGTGTCTTTTCAAAGTCATGGTTAGAGATAATGACAAATACATTAGCAGAATGGGCTGCTCCAACCACTGACCTTATTTTTCCCTCATCGTTAAATAACTCTATATCAATGATATCGACCAAACCTGTTTCAGCGATGGTCTGATTTAATTCAAAATAATAGCTGTCACTAACTTCCTTTTCTCCGCCTTCTTTCAAACTGCGAAAAGTAAAAATAAGTGGGATCTCCAGTAATATCTCACGAATTTTGCGAAGTGCCTCAATTACTTTTTCACAATCCTCCACATGCTCGAAGTAGTCGACACGCCACTCGACTAAGTCTATCTCAACCGATTTCAAGTAGGCGGATTCTTCCATAAGCTGACTAAGCGTTCTGCCAACCAATGAAACACATATTTTCGGAACCCCTTCACCGACTTTTATGCCGCGAACTGTTACTATTTTTTTCATATTTCCCCACTCCGCCCAAGCTATTATTATGCTTTATGTAATTCCCACGATAATTTTAAGGACTCAACAATTTGATTTGCAATTTCCTCCATACTTTGATTTTCAATCTCAATCTTGGAATGGTAAGGATAATACGCTTCTTTTCTATTATAAAAAAGTCTCTCGATTTCTTCTATCGACTTTCCTTGTAAAACGGGACGACTTTTAATAATTAATCCCAATCGTTTTTTCCAAGCATTCCACGATATATCCAAAAAAATAACAATACAGGAGGCTAAACACTCCTTTTTAATTTCCTCTTGCAAGTAAGCACCGCCACCGATTGAAATGATTTGCAGTTTTTGCTGACATATATGAGTAGTTAAGTCTCTTTCCTTTTTTCTAAATGCCGCCTCACCCATTTCTGCAAATATCTGTGAGACAGGCATCATATACTCTTTCTCAATTTCTTCATCTATGTCAATAAAATCTCTATATAATTTCTTTGCAACCAACTTGCCGATTGTCGTTTTTCCAGCACCCATAAAGCCAATAAATACAATACTTTTCTCTTTTAAAGAGATATCATGATTATTCAAATTTAATCCCCCTAAGGTTGGAAACAGGTAACGTAATTTTGTTACTATTATAAGCTCTGTTGATAAAGAAAACCAATTATTTCATTAGCGGTTATTTTTCAACCAAGTTTGGAAATATAAGCATATTCAGTGTTATGAAAGCTAGGGGATATCGATGTTAATGCACTTTAAAAAATCACTCTATTATCTCGTCAAACTACGCGATCGGCTGCTCTATCCTATTGTTATTTTATATATTTTATTTGCTGCCTATATCGCCTTATACCTAGAGCCAGAGACCTTTGAAACCTATCTTACAGCTATTTATTGGGTTCTAACCACACTCGCGACTGTTGGTTTTGGTGACTATGCGCCTGTAACCATGGCAGGTAAGGTATTTACAATCTTTCTCTATATTAGTGGAATTGGTCTCATTAGTGTTTTTATTGGAAAGATTATTAAATCTGTTTATCTCCTTGATAAACTTAAAGTGGGTGGGAAAATGAAATATACGGGAAAAAATCACATCATTCTTATAGGCTGGAGCGACAAATCAGAGCTGGCCATTAAAGAAATTTTAAAATCTGATAAAACGATTGACGTTGTCATTATTGATGATTTAGAAACGGCTCCAATGGTCGAGAAGCAACTCTATTATATCCGTGGTGATGCAACTGATGAAGAGACGCTTTACCAAGCAAATTTACCAGAAGCAAAAGGGGTCATCATCTTTGCAGACCAAATAACACAAGATTATCTCGCAACAAAGGATCCACTTTTAGTTGATGGGAAGACGCTGCTGATTGCAACGGCGATTACATCCATAGAAGAAAAGTTAAATATCCCGATTCATGTAACGGCGGAAGTTATTTTTCAAAAGCATATCAGGTTATTCCAGCGTGTAAAGGTGGATGAATTTATTCCTACACAGGAGATGATCTCCCATGCCGCGGTTCGGTCGTTATTTTCTCATGGAGTTACCAATATGTACTCGGAGCTAATGAGCTCTCAATATGAAGAGGCGATGTATGAGATTCCAAAACATGAGGAATGGAAAACGTATCGTGATGCTTTTGAAGATCTGCTAAACCAAGGAGCTACGCTAGTTGCAGACCGGGGCAACCTTCATATTAACAAACAATTAGATGACGCTATACCTGAAGATGCCCAACTCTTTGTTATTTGTGATAAAGAAACCCTTTTAAAAATTAATTCCAGCAAAAATCAAAAACTCCCACAAAAATAGGTCTATCAAATCCAACGGTATGTAGTAAAAAGTGTGTAATCAGCTAGAAGATTACACACTTTTACATTAAATCAGCCTGATTTTATCTTTAGGCTCATCAAGTTTCATCCGCTCCAACTCAAGCCGCATTTTTTCTGTTTCTATTAAGTAGTTTTGATGTTTTAGTTTTTCCAACTCTATTTCATCCTGGACTATTTTGTGCTTAATCTTGGATTGCTTTTGAAAATGGCCTGATATAATAGCTATGATTGGAATAGAGATTCCCATAATCACTGCAATTGTCCCAGTCATATTAATCCCTCCTACTTCTCCACTGTATAGTTAAATAATACCAAATATCCTTGTTTATTTATACAGAATTCTCAGAAATAAAAAAGAGCATGGCTAATCACTCTTCAAAAAGCTCCCATTTTATTTTTATTTATTTAATAGATGTTTAATCGAATAAACTGGATGATATAGTAGCATCCAAGGGCCTGTAACCCGCATAATTTTTTTCATTTTCTCACGATAGATG
>JAQSXG010000552.1 GCA_029256785.1 Neobacillus sp. | reverse complement strand
ATCCTGCAATGTTTGCTCCTGCTACCAAGTTGTATACAAATCCATACTCTTCAGCAGCCTTCATTGAGTTCTCATGGATATTGATCATGATTTGGTGAAGCTTCGCATCTACTTCTTCAGCTGTCCAAGCCATTCTCATGCTGTTTTGAGACATTTCTAGAGCTGAAGTAGCTACACCACCAGCATTTGCTGCTTTAGCAGGTCCTACAATTACACCATTCTCTAGTAAATATTCAACAGCTTCGTTTGTTGTAGGCATGTTTGCACCTTCAACTAGGTACTTAACACCATTCGCAACGATTTGCTTCGCATGTTCCATCTGAATATCATTTTGGATCGCACATGGCATAATGATATCTACTTTTACACCCCATGGTTTTTGTCCTGGGAAGAACTCAACCCCATATTTATCAGCATAAGGCTTGATGCTTGCGCCTTTGTTTTCATTTAATAACTGAGCGATGAATTCAATCTTCTCACCAGTTACACCATTTGGATCATAGATATATCCATCTGGAGCAGAAAGTGTAACAACTTTACCGCCTAGTTCTTCAACTTTTTGACATGCACCCCAAGCTACGTTACCGAAACCTGATACTGCAACAGTTTTGCCTTCGAACGTATCACCTTCGTGCTTTAATATCTCATGGGCAAAATATGTTACACCAAATCCTGTAGCTTCAGGTCTGATTAAGCTTCCGCCATATGTTAATCCTTTTCCAGTAAGCACTCCGTTCTCGAATGCACCTTTAATTCTCTTGTATTGTCCATACATAAAACCGATTTCTCTTCCGCCTACACCGATATCTCCAGCAGGAACGTCTACATCTGGTCCGATATGTCTATATAACTCCGTCATAAAGCTTTGGCAGAATCTCATAATCTCAGCATCTGATTTTCCTCTTGGATCGAAGTCAGAACCACCTTTACCGCCGCCAATTGGAAGACCTGTTAAAGAGTTCTTAAATGTTTGCTCAAATCCTAGGAATTTCATTACTGAAACATTTACTGTAGGATGGAATCTGATTCCACCTTTGTAAGGTCCGATTGCGCTGTTAAATTGTACTCTGAAACCTCTATTTACTTGTACATTTCCATTATCATCTGTCCAAGGTACTCTGAATATGATTTGTCTCTCCGGCTCAACCATTCTTTCTAGAATCCCTGCTGCTTGATATTCTGGTCGCTTCTCGATTACAGGTGTTAAAGAGTGTAGTACTTCTTCAACTGCTTGTAAAAACTCAGGCTCATTTGCATTTCTTTGCTTTACAGTTTCAAGCACTTGTTGAATATAAGTATTCATGACATCACTTCTCCCTTTTTTTATTTAAAATAATTACACGGCATGTACCAGCGATTTAGACATCCATGCAAGTTTGTTTTCTTAAGTTTCATCTAAACACGATGCATTGCCATGTTAAAAAATCAAAACCTTAAATTCCATGGAATTCACACCATAGTTACATTTTTTTACAAACGGCATTGCATTTTTTGTCCCAGCTTATTTCAATTATCTGAATTTGTTAATTTTTTAACCTAGGCCCATTAAAAAAAAATGCAAAAGTATGCAAACAGGGTGTGAAAATGTTTTCCTCTGAGGATTATTCTTATGTCCTCAGTTCCTAGATTATAATATCACACCCTTTTTTCTTTGTAAACACTCTAACTTAAAACGACTAAACTTTTTACAGCGACGTTAATTGACAGAATATTCAACGCAGTCATGTACTCTACTTCTTTTTTAACCTGTTCCTGAATTTGCTTTGCCAACACCCTTAATGGATTCCCATAGACCATGATGGCATCCATGGTAATCACCACACCTTCAGGACCAGTCACCACATCGATTCTAGAGACCTTAGAAACACCAATGATTTTTAATGCCGCGTGGGCCACAAGGTCACTAATTACTTTATCTGAAATCGTATATCTACCCATATAACTGAAGGTTGGCCGCACCACTGACTTTTCTGAAACATCAATGGTATTGTCTTTTCTTCGTCGCAAAATTTTAAGAGGGTCTATAAAATAACCTGAAAAATCTTGTTTGATCTCAAAGGTGGGGACGGGAATAACATGTTTCCCTAAGTCTCTTCTTTGTTTCTTTGCCGCCTTCCGTTCCTCTTCCGTGGAGATATCTTCAATATATACATATTCCTGAACAGGGGAAATATCCAATCGCTGGGCAATCTTATTCACCATTCTCTCTGATGTTCCTATAATTAAAATACCTCGTGCCTTTCTTTCATCGATGGCTTGCTTCACTAAATCCCGATGTCCATCATCATGAAACAGTGCACGCTTAACAGCACCTACTGAGGTTGACTCCCTCTTGGCAGACTTTCCTGCAATTATTTTATTTTTCTGAACCAATAATCCATCATCAATAATATAATCCAAATCTTTTTCATGGGCCAGCGTTATGGCCCGATAGCTTTTTCCCGTACCACTTTCACCAACCAAAGCAACAACTTTCATGGAAAACCTCCTCAATAAAGCTACCAGTCATCAGTCACCAGTCGCCAGTTCTTTTTGTATCATTTTTATTTTCTTATTCCGGCAGCTGGTAGCCGGTAGCCGGCGACTACAATTATTCTATCACATTTCCCAATCTAACTAAATATATTATGTATTGTAGCGGATAGATATACAATGATAATCATTATATATTAGCGTTTTTCTGTTTTTTTTGTTTGTTCTTTGTTGTCCTTGCTAGGACCTTTTGCTATAATACAATTGTCGTATTAGACAAATATTATGATATCTATTGAAGGAGGAATATAATATGGCTTATGTAATTAATGATTCTTGTATCAGTTGTGGAGCTTGTGAACCAGAATGTCCAGTAAATGTAATCAGCGCTGGTGATGACATTTATGTAATCGACGCTGACGGATGTATCGATTGTGGCGCATGCGCAAATGTATGCCCAGTAGACGCTCCTGTTCAAGCTTAATTTGTACTACATAAACAAAAACCTTAGCCAATAGGCTAAGGTTTTTTTCATTTTCTTTTTAGGGTTTTAAAAGTTTTTGTTCGGTTTGACCGCGGAGCAGCGTTCTTTGATTCATTTTGCTCAGAAACTTCAAGATTGCCTTCTCCTCATTTAAGGTTATGTCTCCTAAAACAACCTTCAAGAGATCTGAATGAACTTCTTGATTTTTCTCCCACAAGGATTTCCCCTCTTCTGTTAACCGAAGGATGAATACCCTTTTATCCTCTTGGGATTTCTGCTTTTCTATAAATCCACAGGATACAAGCTTGTTGGTGGAAGAAGCCACGATACCGCGATCCATCTCCATTTCATTGACCAGCTCATAGATCTTTTTCGACTCTACTTCTCCAATTTTCTTCAATATATATATATCTAATAAAGATAACGTATCCGCTTTCATGCCCGCTTTAAATCCAGTACGATCATAGGTTAAAACCCGATGCACTAAACGTTCAATCATTTTATTAATTTCTTTATGATAATTTGCCATATTCATCACCCAACGCCATAGATTGGTG
>JAQSXG010000551.1 GCA_029256785.1 Neobacillus sp. | reverse complement strand
AAGCTCCCATTGATTCGCTCGACTTGCATGTATTAGGCACGCCGCCAGCGTTCGTCCTGAGCCAGGATCAAACTCTCCGATAGAATTTGACTTGCTCATGTTGCACTTTTTTATCGTGTGTGCTCACTTAAAAAATTAACGTTGGCGTTTCTGTTTTGTTTAGTTTTCAAAGAACTACGTCTTAACGACAGGACATTATCATAACATAATTCATTTATGTTAGTCAATAACTTTTTTCGAAGTTTTTTATCGCATGAACGATGGAAAGCACCTTTCATGTTCATTAACTTCATTATAATTTCACCAAAGGACTAGTGTATAATTCACTAGAATTTCTCGGCGGATTTATATATTACTATTTTAATATAAGGAAGTCAACACTTTTACAAAAATAATTTCACTATCGACTTTCCTGTTCATTTACTTATTAAAACCCACCAATAAAGAATTCATCTGTTTAACCAGATTCCCTCAGTGGGAATTACAATATTACTATTTTGATATAAATAAGTCAACACCTTTTCTCAAAAATAAAAACGATATATTTTCAACTAATACGAAGGGGGTTAAATTAAAGAACCTCGCTGTATACCCCCTTACTAAAAAGAGCAAGATATAAGAAAGCCCTTATCTTACTGTAATAAAAATTAATATACCGTGATTATAACAACACAAGATCACATTGATACTAACAGCCTTTAATAACAGTGCTATAAGGATAAAACAATGGATTTGAACAGGAAATTAATTACCAGTTCATATTGTTTTCACAAAGCTTTGAACAACTTGTGTCAGATATTGATTCTTTATTGATGACTTCAACAGACGGATGTATGATTGCCTCAACAAATAACATTACTGGAGATGACCATAATGAATGCTCAAATCGAATATTTCGTTGAACAAATAGAAGCTACTCTTATGTCAGACATCTTTACAGATAATAAACTAGACTTGTACGATATTGCTACGGATTTGATGGATCACAATGATGGTAAAATGTTTGCGGATATTTGTCAGGCTTATGAAGTAGTAAAACATCATTTGCTTGGTTAAATCCGGATTACTCCCATGGTTGCAGCCGATGAGGTTCTTTCTCACAAACATCTCACTTAACAACTTCTATTTCTTATATTAAAGAAAAGAAGCTACCCAAAAGACACCTTTTGTGCCTTTTGGGTAGCTTCTTTTTTCACAACTCCAACCTCAAAACAACCTCACTCATCTGCTCCTACGTAATCCCTACAAAGCGAACAGCTTCATCGAGGATGTCCTACGCATATTGCCGGCTAATCGGTCTCCTGTTTCCTTTCTGGCGGCTCATCATGGCGTGCAACTGGCCGTTCCGTTTCTATATAACCTTCTATTAATAATCGGCATGTTTTTTTATTCAGGGCAATGATTTGCTTCTTCTTCACCTTCTTTTCCCTGAGATCTAGCCGGTTAACCACTCCCGTCTTCGTTAAAACATCCTAAATCTTCAATACTAAAATATCGCTGATTCGCAGTCCTGTATTGATTCCTAGCACAAACAAAAGCTCATTTCTTAGCGTAGATGCACGTAAAATCTCTTAATCACCTCAATTTTTTCTCTATCTTTACTCGGCTGGACCGCCTGCATAAATGTGACACCACCTTAACCAGACAGCTAATATGTCAGATTCCTCATAAAAAAGACTGTTGAAAAAAGGGCTGATAACCCCTTGCCGGAATAGGCTCAAAACAAAACTAAAAATCTGACATAACTAGCTTGTGTAAGATTTTTATAATCGAGAGAAATATTTTTACAAATACTCGCTTGTTTCCGGAAATCCCCCCTAAATTAGATTATTATTAACGGTGTCGATTATTTGAAAAAATATAGTGAGGTGAACGGCCATTATTTTAAAAAGAAAAATACTAGCTGCAATTCTTAGTAGTTTGCTACTTGCACTCATTTTTTCCTTACCTTTTGATTCCGAATTAAATAGTTTTTTAAATGGAGTTTTAACTCTATATTATTTAGCCTTTATATTTGCAGTAACATATGGTGTAATTACTTCCTTCATCAGTGATTAGTTAAGTAAGAAGCTCTTTACATCAACTCGTTCTCGTGAAATTGCAGCCCTTGTCTTACACTGCCTTTTCGGTTTAGTGTTTAGAGAACTTAGTCTTGTTACAGCTATTCTATTTTTCATAATCGACCGATTGTTAAAAATAGTACAAATAAAATGGTGGACAGTGATAATAGCGTTCTTAATTGTTGCAGTAGTATTTATTATTAATATTGTTTAAGAAAGTGCCTCTTATATTGCTGAAAAATTAAGAGGCATTTTTTAAATCATTAAAAAAAGCTCCACCATATCCTTGGAATCAATCAGCCAGTCGTACTGTTCTTTTAATCGTTTTACATGTTTGTCTGCTTCCAAACTTTACACTCTCTTGTTTATGTGTGTCCAAAAAAAGAATGAATTCTTGCCGTATCCCTACACCCTACCGCTGCTCGCTCCGAGACTGTGTCCTCCAACAAAGGGCAACGAATCCTTAATAGATTTCCTTTTACATCTTTCTAACGCGAGGCAAGCAGGCTATCGCCCATAATATAAGGACAAGGACCAGGAGACACTTTATAATTGCTTTGAATAAACGCTAGAAATAGGGACGATGCATCTCAATAAATCCTTGTTCCCCTTCAAACTCTCCCCTATAGTTTAATAAGCTAAACTATTTTCATGATAGACGGAGGTTTGTTCATTTGGATAAAGAAGCAAGCGCAATAAAAAAAGAAAAAAAATCAATCTTTTATAAAATAGGAATTGGTCTTATTATCATCTCTCTTCTCTGTTGGCTGATTCCTATAATCGTCCCTTTTACACCCCTTTCAACTAAATTAAAGGCCGGAATCATTACGGGTGTTCTCATATTTGCAGAAGTAATGTTTTGGGGAGGCGCTTTATTAGTTGGAAAAGAAGTAGCCGCAAAATTTAAAAGTTATTTAAATCCAAGAAATTGGAAGAAGTAGATTACCTCATTTACACAATAAGCGACTGCTCCTATTGAGCAATCGCTTATTGTACCACTCCGTTACTCTCAAAATAGGATCTTGATTGTTCATTCGTCCATGCCTTCTTAGTAATTTTCAGCAGGATAAGGTTCGTTGCTTTGTTGTTTTGTTTTTTTAGAACTTTTACGATTAACCAAATAAATACTAAGTAAAATAAGAACCAATCCTCCCAGAATAGAGATGGTAAAAGGTTCACCTAAGAATAGCGTTCCGATTCCTACAGCAATAAGTGGTACAAGGAACGTAAACGATGCCACTTTACTAGACTCACCAGAACTCATAAGTTTAAAGTAAACGGCAGTCGTTAGGCCTAACGCTATAACACCTCCATATAGTACACATAAAATAGCAGGAAGACCCCATTTAATAGTTGATACATCTTCCATACCGATCCCAGCACCGGTTAAGAAAAGTCCCCCAAGTATATTTTGCAGGACAACCACCCATAAGCCATGCACCTGCTTGCTTGTTTTTTT
>JAQSXG010000027.1 GCA_029256785.1 Neobacillus sp. | reverse complement strand
CTCATGCATCAATTCAACCCCTTACGTTTCAGTCCACTTACCTTCTTTTTTGTAAATTTCTTCAAAATGGGTAACAATTCTTTCATATCTTTTGTTCTGAATATCTTCCATATAATGATTAAATTTACTTGTAACTGTAATATTAACAAAAAGTATAACAAGAAGGATTGTTGCTATTGAGCACGAAACAAATAATAGGCTTAATCTTCTGTTGATCGTTTGCATTTACCTTTCACCGCCGAATTTATAACCTGCTTTCATTACTGTAATAATATATTTAGGATTCCTCGTGTCTTGTTCTATCTTTTTACGAATATTTTTTATGTGTACATCAATTGTCCGGTCATACCCTCTAAAATCGACTCCGAAAATTTTATCAATTAGCTGCTCACGAGATAATACTTTTCCTTTATTTGTAGCAAGTGTGCATAGTATGTCAAACTCATTTGGTGTAAAGGCTATCTCTTCATTTTGAACTGTCACAGACCTTCTGTCATAGTCAATTACTAGATTTCCGTCATCATGAAGTATGTTTGAAGATGGAAATTTTGCATCCAATCTTCTAAACAGAGCATTTACTCTTGCTGTTAGTTCACGCGGACTAAAGGGTTTGATTAAATATTCGTCTGCACCTAGGTTTAATCCATCAATCCGGTCATTTAGTGACCCCTTTGCAGTGAGCATAAATATATGAACATCTGATTTTTGGCGCATGATTTTACATACTTCTTCACCACTAATGTCGGGGAGCATTAAATCAAGAATAACTAGTTTACTATTTTCTTTATTAAAAATCTCTATTCCTTTAAGTCCAGTAGTAGCACATTGAACGTTGTACCCTTCCTTCTCCAAATAGCCTTTTATAACAACGGATACACTTTCTTCATCCTCAATTATTAAAATATTGTTCATTTGTCCCACCCTGCTCATAAAAATTTAAATCATTTTTGCTTCCTTAAAATAAGTATACTAGGTATCGACAGTGTCAAAATAAAAAAGGCTGACAATTATGTGTCAGCCTTTGTTTAATGTATCTTATCTTTACACTCTATTTACAATTTCACCTTTTGCAATCGTAATGCGTTGAGAACAACTGATACGGAACTGAAGGCCATTGCGGCTCCTGCAAGCCATGGTGCAAGTAAACCAAGTGCAGCGATAGGAATTCCGAGCGAGTTATATGCCAGTGCCCAGAATAGATTTTGCTTAATATTAGTAATTGTTTTTTTGCTCATAAAGATGGCATCTGCAATACTATTTAGATCTCCACGAATAAGTGTTATATCAGCTGCTTCCATCGCAACATCTGTTCCTGTTCCGATAGCCATACCAATATCCGCGACGGCAAGGGCAGGAGCATCATTAATTCCATCACCAACCATGGCAACTTTCTTTCCTTGTGATTGCAGTTTCTTGATTTCCTCTGCCTTACCCTCGGGAAGAACCTCAGCAATTACATGGTCAATCCCAGCTTGTTCTGCAATGGCTGATGCTGTTTGCTGATTATCACCGGTAATCATAATAACATCTAGCCCCATACCTTTAAGGCGGTTTATCGCTGTCATTGAGGTTTCTTTAATAG
Organism: Neobacillus sp.; assembly: GCA_029256785.1. Classification (GTDB taxonomy): domain Bacteria; phylum Bacillota; class Bacilli; order Bacillales; family Cytobacillaceae; genus Neobacillus. Next base: position 14,851 of record JAQSXG010000027.1, on the reverse strand, counting down.
TGTCGGCAACAGCAACCATACCAGCATATTGACCATTAATAGCAGCAAGCATGGCAGTTTTACCAGATCTCTCTAATTCGTTCATTTTCTCCAGTGCACTAGAAATTGTTACATTATTGATAGTCATTAGTTTTCTAGTACCAATTAATATTTCTTTTCCATCAACCATTGCCTTAATTCCAAAGCCAGGTAATGCTTCAAATTCAGAAACATCCTTCAACGTAATTCCTTTATCTTTTATCCCTAGGACGATTGCTTCTGCAAGGGGATGTTCCGATTGCTTTTCCGCAGAACCTACCCAGGATAAAAAGTCTTCTTCATTTTGTGATGGAATTGTGAAAACATCTGTTAATACCGGTTTTCCATTTGTAACTGTCCCTGTTTTATCTAAAACAACTGTCGTGATCCGGTGGGTCATCTCTAAATGTTCGCCACCTTTAAATAGAATACCAAACTCTGCTGCCCGACCTGATCCTGCCATGATAGAGGTTGGTGTCGCTAAACCTAATGCACACGGGCATGCAATAACAAGTACGGCAATTAATTTCTCTAACGCTTCTGCAAAATCCCCAGGAGCTACCCAAACATACCATATAATAAAGGTTAGAACCGCAAGAGCGACAACGATAGGGACAAACACACCAGAAATTTTATCCGCAAGACGCTGAATCGGAGCTTTTGATCCCTGTGCTTCTTCGACAACTTTAATAATTTGTGCTAATGCTGTATCTCTGCCTACCTTTTTTGCTTCCACTTTTATGAACCCATTTTTGTTAAGCGTCGCACCGATTACTTCGTCGCCAATACTTTTATCTATCGGAACACTTTCACCCGTAAGCATGGACTCGTCAATAGCGGAACGGCCCTCCACGATTTTTCCATCTACTGGGATTTTTTCACCTGGTTTAATATAAAGGATATCCCCAACCACTACTTCCTCAAGTGGAATTTCTTGTTCGATACCATTTCTTTCTACTGTTGCAGTTTTAGCTTGGAGTCCCATTAATTTTTTTATTGCTTCAGAGGAACGTCCCTTGGCCTTTGCTTCAAAGAGTTTTCCTAAGATAATTAACGTTATTAGAACAGCACTTGTTTCATAATAAAGTTCAACTGTGTGCTTACTCATCGAAAGTGACAAAATTGATAAATACAGACTATAAAAATATGCTGCGGATGTACCCAAAGCAACGAGAACATCCATATTCGCACTTTTATTTTTTAGTGCCTTATAGGCACCAATATAAAACTGGCTACCAATTATAAATTGAACGGGGGTCGCCAAGGCTAACTGTACCCAAGGATTCATAAACATCTCTGGAACCCAAATAAATGATGTAAAAGTAAAGTGACCAACCATCGCCCATAATAATGGAAGAGAAAGAAAAGCAGAGATGATAAACTTCTTCGTTTGTTTTGCAATCTCTTTTTGGCGATAGTCACTTGTGTCTTTTTCGTCCTCTTTTACATGTGCTCCATAACCTAGACCTTCCACTTTTTTAATAATGTCCCCAGTGGTTAAGGTGGCCCCATTATATTCGACCGATGCAGTTTCAAGGGCCAAATTGACATTTGCCTTTACAACACCGTCTAACTTATTCAAGCCTTTTTCAATTCTTGCAGAACATGCGGCACACGTCATACCTGTAATAGCGAAATCTGCCTTTTCAGTTACAACCTCATATCCCAAGTCCTTGATTTTCTTTTCAATATCTTCAATCTTAATTTGAGTCGGATCGTATTTAATCGCTGACTTTTCTAATGCTAGATTAACGGTTGCTGTCTCTACTCCAGCTAATTTATTTAAACTTTTTTCAATTCTAGTTGAACATGCGGCACAGGTCATGCCTGAGATTTGTATATTTGTCTCTTTTAAGCTTTGACTCATAAAAGCCAACTCCCCATACCCTATGAGGGTATATATTTTTGTAAAAAGAACGTGCTACTAATTAGCACGTAACTTTTTTATTTTTACACCACGTCGTATCCTTGGTCATCAATTGTTTCTTTAATTTTATCTAGTGAAACTTCTTGATTGTTAAACTCAACTTCAACTGTATTTGATTTTAAATCAACATTGACTGAGCTAACTCCGTTTAGCGTACCAACACTTCCTTTGACCGCCTTTACACAATGATCACATGACATACCTTGAACGTTTAATGTTACTTTTTCCATGAGTATACACCCTTTCGATATGAGGCCAATTTTTATATTAGCCTCTTGTATTTATAATGTAATCTTACTATACCCCCCTACCCTATGTAAAGTACTATATTCCATTTTTCACATTTTATTCACACTGGTGAAATCACCAATAAGTAAGAGTATCTAGGATTCCTAAAAATAACATAAAGATCCCAGACAAACGTTGGATAACAACACCAAACTTTCTTCCTTTTTTCATTAATAGTCCTCCCCCGCCTAGGTACCAGATAATGAAAATAAAAATAAGTAGCGGCAACGCGGTTCCAAAGGCAAAGACAGAAGGAAGGATAAAGCCATATGGGCTTGCTAACACAATTGGCATTAAGGTGACAAAGAACAGGATAAACATGGTAGGACAAAAAGCAAGTGAAAAACTGAAGCCTAACATAAAGGAACCAATTGGAGTTTCTTGTTTGGATTCCTTCGGTTGCTTAAATAAATGGATCGTCCCTCTTAGTTTTATGAACCCCAGCATATATATCCCTACAATGATTAATACCGGTCCCATTATTTTGCGAATCCAAGGGAAATAGTATGTGAGATTTTCTTGTATGTCTCTTCCCAATATCCACACAAGAGCGCCCAATAAAGAAAAAGCCACGACTTTTCCAAGAGTGAAGCTTAGGATATCCTTCCAAACAATTTTCTTTTGAATGGAACGGTTACCATAGAGTGTTACAGCACTAATATTTCCGGTAAGTTGACATGGAGCAAGCGCACCTACAATTCCTAATATAAAGGCAAAGATGATTGGCCATGACTCGAGGCTATTTGCCAGGACGAAAAATGGTTTACTCATGAAAGAGCTAAATTGACTCATAAGACTATACATTTAATCACCTTAGTCAGTTTTTATTGAGCAGTCTAGTAATTTTTCTGTTCATACATATTAATACTATAACAATAGTACTTGGGTGATATGAAGATGTTATGTAGAGATTATGACAATTTTGCGTCAGTCGCCCCCAAATAGAAAGATATTTAACATGGTAGTAGAATCCTACATATTTTCTTCATACCATCACGCTATGATGAATGAAAGAATGGAAAGGAGAGTTAGAAATGAAAAAAATTGCAGTTGGAATGTTTAGTATTGCTTTAATCTTAGGTGCCGGTACAGCTGTATTTGCAGCAGGCAATCCTGATAAGGGGCAAAGCTTTGAAGAAATGATGCCATTTATGGAGAAAATGCATCCAGATTTTACTACTGAGGAATTAGAAGGCATGTACAATGATTGCCATGGTTCTGAGGGTATGATGAATGGATCAGGTATGAATAGCGAAAATATGATGAGTAAGTTTTAATCTCAATAGTACTTCTGAGAATGATCATGGTTGAAATATTTAAAAAGAGGATGCCTATTTTTTGGACATCCTCTTTTTTTATGGTTTATAATCCGCACTTTAATTGTGTGCCACAGTTTGTACATGTATTGCAGCCGCCCATTTCTTCAACATTTCCTTTGCGGCAAACTGGACAAGTGTTACCTACCTCAGACCCGATTGTTACGTCGGTTGAACGCAGGTCACTTATGGTGTCGACAAGTACTACATGTTGTTTTGCTTTTTCTTTAAAAATTGATGGTGTGTCGTTTTCTTCTGCTTTAAGGGTCAGTACTTGTGAATCACGTGAGCCATCTACATAGACTGTCCCACCCTTGGCACCACCATGGTACAGGCGCTCATATACTTTTTCTACCTGTTCAACACTGTATCCTTTTGGTGCATTGACTGTTTTACTAATTGAACTATCGATCCAGCGCTGGATGACACATTGAACATCTGCATGCGCTTCTGGTGAAAGTTCCATCGCTGAAACGAACCAGTTTGGTAGATTGTCGGGAGCTGTTTCTGGATGTTGATCCAAATATTCTTGGACAATATCTGCTTTTACTTCAATAAATTTACCAAGTCGTCCACTTCGGAAATACGAAAATGAGAAATAAGGCTCTAATCCTGTAGAAACACCCACCATGGTCCCAGTGGATCCCGTAGGAGCAACGGTTAATAGATGCGAGTTTCTTATTCCATTTTCTAAAATTAAATCGCGCACATCTTCAGGCATCTTTTTCATAAAGCCTGTGTTGATAAATGCTTTTCTAAGTCGATTAGTATCTTCCTGCGTGTCACCAGTAAGGAAAGGAAAACTACCTTTTTCTTTCGCTAATTCTACTGATGTTTTATATGCTGTTGTAGCAATCGTTTCAAACACTTTATCGACTAGTTGGTTACCTATTTCTGAACCATACTCAGTTTCACAATAGATAAGCATATCATGCAGTCCCATAACACCAAGACCAACGCGGCGCTCTCCTAGAGCTTGCTTTTTATTTTCCTCGAGGAAGTATGGTGTAGCATTTATTACGTTATCTTGCATTCTAACGCCAACAGCTACGGTTTTCTTTAACTTCTCAAAATCAATTGTTTTGGTTTCCTTATCAGCCATCTCCGCGAGATTTACTGCTGCAAGGTTACAAACAGAAAATGGTGCGAGTGGTTGCTCCCCACATGGATTTGTTGCTACTACTTGTTGACCATATGCTTTTGCATTCGTCATGTCATTTGCATTATCAATAAAAAATATTCCTGGTTCAGCAGAGTAAGTTGAGCAGATGTTTACTAGGTTCCAAAGTTCTTTTGCTTTGATCTTTTTGTAAACACGAACTTTATGACCAAGCTTTTCCCACTCTCTTACATCCCCGACCTTATGCCATTCTTCATTATAAATCTTCATTTCTTCTTGACTATAATGTTCAACATAAGGGAAGCGAAGCTCGTATTCACTATCATTTTCTACAGCATCCATAAACTCTTTAGTTAAACAGATAGAGATATTTGCACCAGTCAAAAACTCAGAATTATGAACGGTATAGTTACCGCCGGTTTGAAGCTTTTCTTCAGCCTCAGCAATAATATTTTCATCAAAACCGCCTAAACCTGGAATAACTTTATAATTCACAATTCCTTGGTACATGGCTCTTTCTTGCGTTGTTAATGGAGTAAATTTAAGCTTTTCTGTTGCGTGCTTTTTAATCATTTCATCGTTTGTATTTTCTATTAAAAACCGTAAAATCTTAGGGTTTTGCATCTTTGAAATAATAAATTCAATAATATCCGGATGCCAGTCAGCCAGCATAATCATCTGAGCACCACGTCTTGACCCACCTTGCTCAACCAAATGCGTCAATTTTGCAATATCATCTAGCCATGAAACCGAACCTGATGATTTTCCATTTACACCTCTAGCTAAGGTATTTCTAGGACGTAGTGTTGAACCATTTGTTCCAACACCACCGCCTCGGCTCATAATCTCCATTACCTGCTTACGGTGGTCAGAGATACCTTCACGAGAATCCGGAACGAACGGCATCACGTAACAATTAAAAAATGTTACATCCGTGTTAGCACCGGCACCATATAGCACGCGCCCTGCAGGAATAAAGTTCATCGTAACTAGTTCCTGATAAAACTTCTCGAACCATTCCAGACGCTTCTCCTCTGTTTCTTCCACAGAGGCAAGCCCTGATGCATTTCGCTTCGCTATCTGCTCGTAAAACAGTTCTAAAGGCTTTTCAATAACATCCAGTGAGCGAATGATGATCCCTGTTTTTGATTCTTCCGGGTCATCAAGAACTCCTCTAAACTCCTCTTCCACTAAAACCTTTGCCTTTTTACTCTCCCAATCTATTTCCATGATGTAACCAAGACCACGTGCAGGGAATTTCGGATCCTCTTTAATCGTCAAAACAATAAAGTCACCGTTTGTAAGGGTAATTTTTGCAGTGTCTTTAAAGGTGTACCTATCTAACATTACCAATCTTGATACACCCTTGTGGGTTATTTTCATATCTGGGGTTACTGGGTGCACCTGGGGAAACAAGTGGATATCCTCGTTTAACCTCTCAAAATCAATATTCATTTTTTGTCTAAAAACAACAGACATGAGAACAACTCCTCCATTTATTTAAAATCTCTATCTAGTTGTAGGTTCTAGCAATTTTTGCTATATCTAGTTGTTGATATAAATAAACTATCATAGATACATACCTTAAATCAATATATAGTACCGAAAATATTTTCGACACCACTATATATTGTGTATAAGGCAAAAAACTAAAATTTTGTCAAACACAAAATAAACTAGATTTTTGAGATAATAAAAGCTATTGATAGGTTTACAGCAAAATTCAAGGAAATTCAACAAATTTTGCCGGTTGCGATTTTTATCAAAACGGTATTTCCAAGATATATAAAAGTTAACTGAATAACTAAAAAGGCGAACAATTCAAAAAACTGTTCGCCTTTTATATCATCTTTTAAAATTCCATTCATCACTTTCGTAGCGTTCCTTTGCGAGTTTAGAAACATATGCTAGTTCTTCTTCACTCAATTCGTATGGTTCAAGTTCAATATTAAGACCCTCTGAAAAGCCTTGATAGAATGCTTCTTTTGCTTCGTCGATAGTAATTTTCCTTGGACTAATCTCGTTAATTGCCACCGCTTTACTCTTAAAAGCCTGTTTCATTCTTTCCTTTACTCGTTCATTTGAATACTTGAATAAACTGAACAGCTTATCCTCATCAATATCTAAGAGAATTGCTCCATGCTGCAATATGACACCCTTCTGCCTTGTCTGGGCACTCCCTGCCACCTTTCGACCTTCAACAACCAACTCATACCAGCTAGGAGCATCAAAACACACAGCGGACCTGGGACTTTTGAGTGCATCTCGCTCCTCAGCTGTTTTAGGTACAGCAAAATAGGCATCAAGCCCTATGCGGTGAAAGCCTTTTAAGATCCCTTCAGAAATAACACGATAGGCTTCTGTTACTGTACTTGGCATTTCTGGATGCTCTTCAGAAACAATCACACTATACGTTAACTCATGTTCATGTAGGACGCCACGTCCTCCTGTTGGCCTTCTGACAAAACCAAGGTTATGAACTTTAACAGCATCTATATCAATTTCCTTCTCCACATTTTGAAAATAACCGATTGATAATGTCGCGGGATCCCAGCCATAAAAGCGAATCACTGGTGGAATTTTCCCTTCGCTATGCCAATCTAGCAAGGCTTCATCTAAAGCCATATTAAAAGAAGGTGAACTATTTCCTGAATCAATAAAACGCCAAATTTCTTTTTTCATTCAATAACCCCGTTTTTATATTAGTAATCCGATTCTACCAAAATCTGATATGAATGCAAATCCCAAAGTTTCTGTTATAATTTTAATAGGTAAAAGAGAAGAAAATTGTCGTTAAATCTTTATCTTTATTGAAATGGCTTATATAATGAAAGTTAGGATAAACAGCTTGAAAGGAGCAAAATCGAATTGAATACACTTTATACCCTGTTAATCATCATTGTTGCTGTAGTAATTTATTCTGTTTACACCTATTTTTATCAAAAAAGAATTGTTAAAACGGTAACAGAAGAGGAGTTTCGTGCTGGCTACCGTAAAGCACAGCTAATTGATATTCGTGAACCAAACGAATTTGATGGCGGACATATCTTAGGAGCACGTAATATACCATTGTCGCAAATGAAAACACGTATTAAGGAAATACGTCCTGATATGCCTGTTTACCTATATTGCCAAAGTGGCATGCGTAGTGCCCGTGCAGCCCAAATGTTACACCGTAAAGGGTATAGAAACCTTACCCAATTACAAGGTGGATTTAAAAAATGGTCTGGTAAAGTAAAAGCAAAAAAATAGATTAAACTGACTTCTGCTATGCGGAAGTCTTTTTTTGTGCAAAAAAAGCCAGATTCAAAAGAATTGAATCTGGCACTTAATGATTAATTAAGCCTTTTGATATCGTAAAATAGGTTTTCGTGCAGCAGTTGCTTCATCCATTCGCCCAACTACCGTTGTATGTGGGGCCTCTTGAACTATTTCTGGATTCTCTTCAGCCTCTTTAGCGATTTGTATCATGATATCTACAAAAGAATCGAGTGTTTCTTTTGACTCCGTTTCTGTTGGTTCAATCATGATACATTCTTCCACATTTAAAGGGAAGTAAATGGTTGGCGGATGATAGCCGAAATCTAGCAAGCGTTTAGCTATATCAAGTGTACGGACACCTAACTTTTTCTGGCGTCTACCGCTCAGAACAAACTCATGCTTGCAATGTCTATCGTATGGAAGATCATAATATTCAGCAAGCCTTCTCATCATATAATTCGCATTTAGAACCGCGTATTCTGTTACTGCTTTTAAACCATCAGGTCCCATCGAACGGATATACGTGTAGGCGCGAACATTAATTCCAAAGTTTCCGTAGAACGGCTTCACGCGACCAATCGATTGCGGACGATCATAATCGAATACAAATTCATCACCGCGTTTTGTAATAACAGGTTTCGGCAAATATGGGATAAGGTCAGCTTTTACACCTACAGGACCAGAACCTGGACCTCCGCCGCCATGCGGACCTGTGAAGGTCTTATGCAGATTTAAATGAACCACATCAAAACCCATGTCTCCCGGTCTTGCTTTTGAAAGAACAGCATTTAGATTTGCACCATCATAGTACAACTTACCGCCTGCTCCATGAACGATTTCTGCCATTTCAACTATATTTTCCTCAAAAAGTCCTAAGGTATTTGGGTTTGTTAACATTAATGCTGCTGTATCCTCACCCACAACCCTTCTGAGGTCCTCAAGGTCTACTAAACCTTCGTCATTAGATTTAACGGTAATTGTTTCAAAGCCAGCTACCGTAGCAGAAGCCGGGTTTGTGCCATGGGCAGAATCAGGAACGATAACCTTTGTCCGTTTTAAATCGCCATTTGCTTCGTGATAAGCACGGATCATCATTAATCCTGTCCACTCACCATGTGCACCGGCAGCTGGCTGCAATGTCACTTCATCCATGCCTGTAATCTCAATCAAGTGTTCTTGCAAATCAAAAAGAAGTTCAAGAGCACCTTGGACTGAACTTTCATCCTGAAGTGGATGAACGTGGGCAAATCCATTAAAGCGAGCGACATTTTCATTGATTTTCGGATTGTATTTCATCGTACAAGAACCTAATGGATAAAACCCGGAATCCACACCATGGTTTCTTCTAGATAGTGCTGTGTAGTGACGCATGATATCAAGTTCAGATACTTCTGGAAGCTCTGGCTCTTCCTCACGCAAATACCCTTCTGGAAGGAGGCTGCTTAGATCCGCTTCAGGAATATCCATTTCAGGAAGACTGTATCCAATTCGACCTGGTGTGCTAAGTTCAAAAATAAGTGCCTGATCATTTTGATTATGCATGGATATCCCCCAATTCTTTTACAAAAGTATCAATTTCTTCTCTTGATCTTTGTTCGGTTACGGCAATTAACATGTGATTTGAAAGTTCTGGGTAGTCACGGCCTAAATCATAGCCACCAATGATTCCCTTTTGTAATAGCTTTTGATTGATTTCTTTAACCGGCTTATTCAATTTAACTACGAATTCATTAAATGAATAACCGTCATAAACCACTTCTATCCCAATTTCTTTACAAGCATTCTTCGCATAGTGTGCTTTTTGCAAGTTTGCACCTGCCATTTCACGGACACCTTTTTTTCCAATAGCCGTCATGGCAACGGATGCGGCAAGTGCATTCAGTGCTTGATTGGAGCAAATATTAGATGTCGCTTTATCACGACGAATATGTTGTTCCCGAGCTTGGAGTGTTAATACAAATCCGCGTCGTCCTTGTTCATCCTTTGTCTGGCCTACAAGGCGGCCTGGGACTTTCCGCATCAACTTATTCGTTACTGCAAAATATCCACAATGCGGTCCGCCAAATGCAGTTGGAATACCAAAAGGCTGTGCGTCCCCAATAACAATATCTGCACCATATTTCCCTGGAGGTGTTAACACTCCTAACGACAATGGATTACTTGATACAACAAACAATGATTTATTTGCATGGACGATTTCCTCTAGCTCTTTTAATGGTTCAATACGGCCAAAGAAGTTAGGATATTGGACTATTACTGCTGCAATTTCTTCCGTTGCTAGCCCTTTCAATGCCTCGATATCGGTAATTCCGTCTTTTACAGGCACTTCAATGACGTCAAGATACTGACCCTTTGCATAAGTTTTGAGAACCTCGCGAGATTCTGGATGGACAGCGCTTGATACAATAACTTTTTTCCGTTTAGTATGTCCTGCACTTAACATGGCAGCTTCAGCTAACGCTGTTCCACCGTCATACATTGATGAGTTTGCTACATCCATTCCGGTTAATTCACAAATCATCGTCTGGAATTCAAATATAGCCTGCAGTTCACCTTGAGAAATCTCAGGCTGGTACGGTGTATAAGCTGTATAAAATTCTGAACGGGAAATCACATGATCGACAATTACCGGCATGTAATGATCATATACACCTGCACCTAAGAAGCATACGTTTCTTTTTAAATCAGCATTCTTCGATGCCATTTTAAAAAGTTCCTTCATCAGATCAGTTTCGGACTTGGCAGGTTTAATATTATAATCGCCCTTAAATCTTACTTTCTCTGGAATATCACTAAACAAATCATCAACGGAGGAAACACCAATTGTTTTGAGCATTGCCCCTTTATCTTCTTCAGTCATTGGCAAATAACGATGGTTCATTTTATTAGCTCCCCTCATGTTTTACTGTTCTCTCTTATAGAAAGGTGTTGGGACTACTTTTGCCTTTAATCGTTTCCCGCGGATTTCAACCTCAACCTCAGATCCAAGCACCACGTATTCCGATTTAACAAGTACAAGCCCAATATTTCTTTTCAATGATGGTGATTGCGTACCGGTTGTAACTTCCCCGATTAGCTCCTCACCCTTATAAACCGGATAGCCGTGACGCGGAATTCCTCTGTCAATCATTTCAATTCCTGCTAATTTTCTATCAATACCATTTTCTTTTTGTTTAAGTAAGGCATCTTTCCCAATAAAATCAACATCTTTAGTTAATTTCACTGCAAATCCAATTCCTGCTTCTAACGGCGAAATTTCCGGTGATAATTCTTGACCATATAGTGCTAGCGTTGCTTCAAAACGAAGGGTATCCCTTGAGCCAAGTCCGCATGGTATTACCCCTTCATTTTTACCTGCATCTAGAATAGCTCTCCATATCTTGACCGCATCATTTGCGTCGCAATATACTTCAAAACCATCTTCACCGGTATATCCTGTTCTGGAAACAAGTGCACTAATCCCATTCAATTTGACCTGTTGCTGAAACTTAAAATAGCCTAATTTGCTTAAATCCGTTTCACCAGCAATTTTTTGAAGAGTCTTTTCTGCAAGTGGGCCTTGTATAGCTAAAAGGGCTGTTTTTTCAGAAAGGTTTTCCAGCGTTACCTCACCCTCGAGGTGGTCATGAAGCCATTGGTAATCCTTATCAATATTCGAAGCGTTTACAACTAACAAGTAATGATTATCTTCAATCTTATATACTAGCAGATCATCTACAGTGCCACCGTTTTCATAGCACATTGCAGTATATTTAGCACCGCCATTTTTCATTTTTGAAAAATCATTTGTCAGCATCTTTTGCAAGTAGTATAAGCTGTCCGAACCCTTTACTTCTATCTCTCCCATATGGGATACATCAAATAATCCTGCTTTTGTACGAACGGCTTCATGTTCTTCTCTTATGCTTGAAAATTGAACGGGCAACTCCCAGCCCCCAAAATCAATGGTTTTTCCACCATATTCCTTATACACTTCAAATAACGGTGTGCGTTTTAATTCAGTCATTAATTAATCTCCCTTCACCCTAAAGATCCGATTTAATATAAATACATTTTTCTTTTTTCATTGCAGGTTCGTAGAACAGAGAGAATCTTAAAAAAGCACAAAAAGACAGACCCCCTCCCTAGTTATAAAGAAGGGCTCTGTCCTTTTACCTGAAAGTTTACCTAGATGGCTTTCCCCTTTGGTGGCCTCAAAAAATAAGGCACTCTCCAGAGCTGCGTCCAACAAGAGTTCTTTTGCCTGAGAGATTCACAAGTTAATGCTTGCTCCTTCGGCGCTACATAGAGTAGTCTCTCCCCTTGTCGTCATTCGCATTATATTATTTTCATTTCGGGTAATACTAAAATATACATCTGAAAGAAATTATTTTATTACAATATTTAAAACTTTCAAAGCTATTATCATCCTACCATTAAAACCATTATTTGAGCAATAACTTTATACAAGAAAAGCGGATGCGCCTTGCCCAGGGGCGACAGGCATAAGAAGAGCCGTCAAGAAGGTTGTTCTTTAACCTTCTTGACGGATTGGCTTATGACCCCGAGCCCCTAGGCGCTGTAGCTAGACAGGTCAAAAAACGTAAGCAGGACACCACGAAAAGGAGCTGAAATCATGACAGTTCAAATTAAATTTGAATCCTCCTGGCAGGAAGAATTTTTACATAGGATTGAGAACGATGGCCCTTGGGGTAATTGGGAGCTTTATAAACTTGCAGTAGGTGTTGAAGAACACCTTGTTATCCCTGAGTTTGAAGGCTTACAAGCGCCAAGCCACTTACCAAATCTAACTCCACTTCCACACCAGCTTGAAACCGCAAAACAAGTAATTGAAAATATGAACGGGAAAGCAATTCTAGCTGATGAAGTAGGGCTCGGAAAAACAATTGAAGCAGGGTTAATTTTAAAAGAATACATGATTAGAGGTCTTGTGAAAAAGGTACTCATCTTAGTACCCGCATCATTGGTCACTCAATGGGCTATTGAATTAAACAGTAAGTTTTTTATTCCGGCGATATCACAAAGAAAAAGCTATGTTTGGGAACAGTGTGATGTGGTTGTATCATCCATTGATACTGCCAAAAGGGATCCGCACCGAGAGATTATTTATAAGCAAAACTATGACTTAATTATTATTGATGAGGCTCATAAGCTTAAAAATAACAAAACGAAAAACTATGAGTTTGTTCAAAATTTAAAAAAGAAGTTTTGTCTCCTGTTAACTGCCACACCGATTCAAAACCGGATAGAAGAAATTTTCAACCTTGTCTCTCTCTTAAAACCTGGGCATTTAGGCAGTGAAACAACCTTCTATGAAAAATACAAACGCGATGCACGTTCCTTAAATGACGATGAACATTTAAAAGAATTGGTAAATAAGGTGATGATCCGAAATCGGCGTGCTGATACGGGAATTGAATGGACAAAAAGACATGTCGAAACCATTCCAATTGAATTCACTCCTCAAGAAAAGGAGTTATACGAAGCGATTACCGCATTAAAGAGCGAGACCAATTGGGCACAGGCTAGTGCTTTTTCTGTAATGACATTACAGCGTGAGGCTTGTAGCAGCAGGGAGTCTGTTTTTTATACACTTAAAAACATGCTCCAACGAAAGGAAGAGCCAACCCAAGAATTCCAAGAGCAGATTCAGTATTTAATTACTAAAGTAGAAGCCGTTCAAAGTAATTCTAAAGCTGAAAAAGCTCTGGAACTGATTAAAAGTATCGATGATAAAGTTATTATATTTACAGAATATCGTGCAACCCAAATGTATCTACAATGGTTTTTAAAACAACACGGAATATCGTCTGTCCCATTCCGTGGAGGTTTCAAACGCGGTAAAAAGGACTGGATGCGTGAGTTGTTCCAAAAACAAATACAAGTGTTAATTGCTACAGAAGCTGGCGGTGAAGGAATAAATCTTCAATTTTGTAATCATATCATTAACTTTGACTTGCCTTGGAATCCGATGAAGCTCGAACAGCGAATTGGTAGAATACATCGTCTTGGCCAGGAGAAGGACGTTATGATTTATAATTTTGCGATTCAAAATACGGTTGAGGAACATATTTTAAAGCTTCTATATGAAAAAATTGATTTATTTGAAAAGGTAATTGGCGAGCTAGATGATATTTTAACAAAATTAGAATTCGGCAATTTTGAGGACCACTTAATTGATATTTTTGGACAATCTAGCTCAGAAGGTGAAATGCGGATAAAAATGGAAAACCTAACATCTATGATTGAATTGGCCAATGATATTAAGGAGGGGAATTCTCATGCAGCAGCAGGAAATTCATAACTTTCTCACTAGTTATTTCAAGGCGAATGAGTGTGAAATAATTGAGAATGGTCAGGGACATATTGTGGTGCAATTGACAATTGACCTGGATAAGGAATTAATGAACCGTCCTTTTTATTGGCACTATTTAGAAAAAACGGGTGGGATCCCAAATCCAATGAAGCTTACGTTACTTACCAATCCACAAGTGGCTCCTGAGAATCTAAAAGGTGAGGTCATTCACTTCGGATCTCCAAGGCTACATCAAATTTTTGAATCAACCAAAAACCTTTCGAAATATATACGGCTTTATGAAAACCATCAGAATCAAAATAATCAAACCCCATTACTTCCATGGCTTTGTATGAATGTGAAGATTTCTTATCAATGCGACCGGAAACGGGATATATTTAAATCAATTGGTTTACAACTAATAAACGGGAAAATGGTAGAGGACTTCCATAATCGTCTAATTGAAGTTCCATTGACACCGAAAATCCCAGACTATTCTTTCACCTTATCACCATTAGTAAAGCCAATAAGCGGTATGTCTAGAATTGAAAATTATTTAAAATCAGTCATTAACGAAGATGACCATTCGTGGGCAGATGAGGCAAAAATGCGTTGGGACAAGGACC
>JAQSXG010000550.1 GCA_029256785.1 Neobacillus sp. | reverse complement strand
AGAGAACAATCCCTGTTGCAAATAGCATCTCCTGGTGTGTACCAAAAGCATACCCCATCTCTAACGCTATATTTGTCGTTAATGGTCGTACACTATCTGTAATACTTGTTGGTAATATAAGACTGTTTCCTGCTACTAAGATAACTGCCATGGTTTCTCCGATTGCTCTGCCTAATCCTAAAACGATAGCTGCCATGATCCCTGACTTCGCTGCTGGAACAACAACTTTAAAAATCGTTTCGATTTCAGATGCACCTAGTGCCAATGAACCTTCACGATAGGTTTTGGGGACGGCACGTATGGCTGTTTCAGCCACTGTTACAATGGTTGGAAGCATCATAATAGCTAAAACAAGGATAACAGCAATAAGGCTCTGACCTTTCACCAGGTTTAGTTGATTTTGTAAAAAAGGAACAATAAGCGCCAGTCCAAACACACCATATAATACAGAAGGGATTCCAGCCAACAGCTGCACCGCTGGAGAAATGATTCTTGCTACCCTTTTTGGTGCAATTTCAGCTAAGAAAATAGCTGTAAATAATCCAATAGGAACTCCAATCACTAAGGCACCAATTGTCGCGTAAATCGATGCAACAATCATTGGTAATATGCCATATTTGTCTTCACTTGGAACCCAATCTACTCCAAAAAGAAAGTCAAAAAAGCTATAGCCATCAACTACAAACGGGAGTGCTCCTTTATAAAAAACAAAACCAACAATTAATAATAAGCTGATTACGGAAAGAAGCGCACAAAACAGAAATAATTTAGATGACAGCTTCTCTAACATGTACTTTCTCTGATTTGAATTCTCTCTCCCTTTAGATTGCAGTGTCATACACATTCCTCCATGAATCTCTTTTTCACCTTTTGAAAAAATTATTTAATTGGTATGGCTCCTGTTTCAGCAACAATGGCTTGTCCATCAGGACTTAAAATATAGTCGATAAACTGCTTTCCCGCATCGGATAATTGATCCTCTTTGTGTACAAATAAAAATGGACGTGAGAGGCTATATTCTTGTCGCAAAACATTCTCCGCAGTAGCCTCCACACCATTTATTTCTAAAGTTGATATAGAGGAATCAATATATTCAAATGAAATAAAGCCTACTGCATGCTTATTCATTGCCACCGTCGTTTTAATATTTCCGTTACCACTTGCAATGATTGAATTTCTAATTAATTCACCTGAAGAATACCCTACAATTTCTTGAAACGCATCCCGAGAACCGGAACCATCTTCTCTGGAAACAACAACGATTTCCATGTCATTGCCACCCAGCTCTTTCCAATTGGTAATCTCACCAGTAAAAACAGCCTTTAATTGTTCCATCGTAAGGTCTTTCACTTTATTACTAGGGTGTGTCACGACAACAATTCCATCATAGGCAATAATTGTTTCGACTAGCCCACCTGCTTTTTCTTCCTCCTTCAAATCACGGGACGACATTCCGATTTCTGATACTCCGTTTAAGGCGTTGGTTATTCCTGCAGAAGATCCAATTTGATTTATTTCAACTTTTATATTACTTTTCTCTTTAAACTTTTCCGCAATTTTTTCAGCTAATGGTCCTACTGAGGTGGATCCCGAAACAGAAACAGTAGCTGAACCTCCATTAGATGCTTCTGCACCTTCAGTACTACTATTTCCACATGCTGATAATATGGCAGTAAGGAATAGTACCGATAAACCTAGCATTGTCCTTCTTCTTAACGTCATTTTTTAAACCTCCAAGATTATCGATTATATTTCCTTTCGACCTTTAAAGAATAAACGCTATATGTAAATATTCATTGACTCTTTTGTAAAGCTTTTGTAAATTTCATTCATCATGTTTTTAGAACGTCAATTCTTCCATTTTTAACAGTCACTATTAGTTGTACTTAATATGCGATTCCATGTGAGAATATATAATAGGAAAAACAAAAAAACGAAAGAGAGTTAATCCTTCGTTTTTTGAAACGGAATCGATGATGGCGCTGGTGGTGAGTAGACATATCTTTTAGCAATTTATTTTCAATGTAAAAGTTGGACATATTATCTCTAGGAGGTGGTATTGTGGCTGACAAACAGAATACTTCTAAACAGATAGAAAGAAACACTGAATTAGATAGAAACGAAAACGACCGACATAATGATAATGCAAGGGCAGCAGCGGATCCTGTAACAAATACCCCAAGAATTAATACAGATAATCTTTAACAGTAAGTTTATGATAAATTGTAGTTAAAATAGCATGCCGATTAACAAATGAATACTACAGAAATCAACGCTTGGATTTAGATCCAAGCGTTATTGATTTTAATTTGCTATATTCTCCATAGCCTAAGTAAACCGCGCCAGTTTCACCGTTCTATTTTTTCTCGCAACGAATAGTATTTTAAAGGGGTGTTTCTGATGGAATTAGTAATATTTATTATATTACTGTTAATAGTATTTATTATCTTTTTATTCATTCAAAAAGACAGGGAACAAGTATTAGAAAGTTTTTCCCTTGGAGACTTTTTACATCAAAACAATCTTACTCACGAAGATACAACTATTATCGCAAAGATCAACAACTTTTTCGATAATGATAGTGATGAAGGCATTGGTGAAGGGATTGATGATGGAGATGGTGGTGAGTAGATCTCTATTAGCGAATGGGGTTCATAGAAGAAAATTCAAATTAACTACAGAAAAAGAGGTGCAATTGGCATCTCTTTTTCGTAATATATTTGAGGTTTATAATTAAAGCACTACTTCTACCTCAGTTCCATCCTTCAATTTCGTTTCAACAAGTATCACTCCACGGTGCACCGAAAGCCCCTGCAGTAATGGCTTCAAATCTTTCCTGTCAATCTTAGGGAAGCTGAATTTGCTGCCATCCTTTTCCATGGCTTTATTTATTATTCGATTAAGCCGTTTTGATGTAATGACCAAACTAGCCAAATTTAATACCGCATAAGGAACAGGAATGGAGAATCGTTTATTCTTTACTTTCACCTTGACCTTTAACATAATCTACTCAATCACCACAAACACTCTATCGCCATTGGCCGAGGTGATATTAACAATCTCTCCGTCCAATTCGTTCTCAATTGCTTCGATGAGGAGGTCAATGTTAATGTCTTTTACATATTTTTCTGCCTCAGGTATTTTTTCAGCAATATTTGTACCTACTTTTAAAACAGCCTTTACCAAATTAATCGGTAAATTCACATTGACATTATCCCCTTCTTCGGAGGTCACGCGAATTTTTAACATCTTAGTTCCATATGGGATATCTTTTTTTACTGTTAGGATTTCTGGCTGCTCTTTACCTTGTAAAATAGAAATTAATTCACTTGCTTTCTCCTTATCAATCTTTCCTTCCTCTACCAAAGTTAAGACTCTCGAAATTTCTTCCTTCATTATACTTCCCCCTCTTTTAATAACTGAATAGCTTTCTCAGCCGTGATTTCCCCTTTTTCTAATAACGATACAATTTTTTTCTTATCCACTTCCGGTTTCTTTTGAGAGGAATATCCCAGAGCAGAAATAATTTCATCTAGTTTCCCTCTAACAGTTGGA
>JAQSXG010000549.1 GCA_029256785.1 Neobacillus sp. | reverse complement strand
ACCTTTTTTAACGGATGTAACAGCGTTTCTAATCCATCCGTTATCTCAATGGGGGTTGTCGTTAATGTCAATAACGAAGTCATCAAGATTAAGAAAAGGAATCTCAAGGAGATAAATATCCCTTGTCTGAGACCTTCCTCATAGATTTTCACAAAACCAAACTCAAAAATCAAATTACCTTCTTTTGTAAAAAACAATTGGAGTAATAAGGTGAAAACAACGAGCCAAAGAACGGGCTTTAAACCAGCGTATAAGAAACGAAAAGGAACCCGCGACAATGCCAACATTAAGAATGTATAACTGCCAATAATTAAATAGGTAATCAAGTTATTAGCTAAAAAGATAATACAAACGAATAGAAAAATAATCGTTAGCTTAGAGCGAGGATCCATTCGGTGAACGATCGACTCAGCCGGAACATATCTACCAAATATCATTTTTTCCATCATATTCGGTCACCCCTGCTTAACATATCTGAAACTGCAGAAGCTAACTGATCAATAGAAAGATAGATTTTACCTAGCTTCATTCCCATTTTTTCCTCAAGTCTAAGCTGAAAACGAACAACTTCAGGTACATCCAGGCCCATATCAATTAATTCAAAGGAAGAAGAAAATATCTCTTCTGGTGTCCCTTGTTTCACAACTCTGCCCTGCTTCATAATTACAATTTGATCTGCATATCGAGCTGCGTCCTCCATGCTATGGGTTACCAATATGGTGGAAAGCCCTCTTTCCTTATGGAGAGAATAAAACATCTCCATAATCTCCTTCCTCCCTCGAGGATCTAAACCTGCTGTAGGCTCGTCCAACACAAGAATATCGGGTTCCATAGCTAAGACTCCAGCGATTGCAACACGTCGCATTTGTCCGCCTGACAAGTCAAATGGCGATTTTTCTAACAGTTCGTCATGTAAACCCACTTGTTTTAAAGCAGCACGGGTTCTTTGTTTCGCTTCAGCTTGAGATACACCAAAGTTCATTGGACCAAACATTATATCCTTTTCAACAGTTTCTTCAAACAATTGATGTTCTGGAAACTGAAATACAATTCCAACGCTTTTACGGATCTTTTTTAAGTCCTTGTTTTTCTGCTTTGCTTTTATTTCCCGTTCCCCAATTACAACCATTCCTTCTGTTGGCTGCAATAGTCCATTTAAATGCTGTAACACCGTGGACTTGCCGGATCCCGTATGTCCAATAATCGCCATAAAGATACCTGATGGAATATCAATCGAAACATCTTCTATAGCAAGTCGTTCAAATGGGGTATTGGCCTGGTAACGATACTCTACATTCCGGAGCGAGATGTCCATAGTTCTTTCACCAACTCTTCTTCAGTTAAATAGTACTTTGAAAAGTCAATCCCCTTTTGACGGAAGGCTTTGCTCATCTTAACTGAGAAAGGAATATCTAATCCTAAATGAATCAATTCATCATCTAGAGAAAAAATCTCTTCCGGGGTCCCTTCGCGGTATACCTCTCCTTGATTCATTACAATAATCCGATCAGCCTTTGCTGCCTCTTCTAAATCATGGGTAATCGAAATAACCGTCAGTAACTTTTCATCTTTTAAAAGCCTCACGGTTTCCAAAACAGCTTCTTTCCCTCTAGGATCTAACATGGAAGTAGCTTCATCTAATATGATAATAGATGGTCTTAAGGCAAGGACACCGGCAATTGCTACTCGCTGTTTTTGTCCACCAGAAAGATGATGGGGCTCTTGATCAAGAAACTGATCCATTTTCACTTTCTTTAAGGCATCTTTCACTCTAAAGACCATTTCGTCTCTAACAATTCCATGGTTTTCTAAACCAAAAGCCACATCATCCTGTACGGTCGTACCAACGAACTGATTATCAGGGTTTTGAAATACCATTCCTAACTGCTTTCGAACATCCCAAATTGAATCCTCAGTAAGCAATATTCCACAAACAGTAATTTCTCCTTGTTGTGCAAATTGCAAACCGTTTAAGAGCTTTGCTAATGTAGATTTCCCAGAACCATTATGACCACAAATAGCCAGCCACTCACCTTCAAAAATGTCAAAGCTAACATTATTAAGAGCAAGTCGATTTTGGGAGTCGTACTGAAAGGAGACATTTTTAAGGGTTACAATTGGCTCATTCAAACTACTATTCCTCCTCTCTCTAAAAAAGCGGAAGGCGCCTGCCTATCGGTGATCTGCATAAGACGAGCCGGTATGAAGGTTGTTCTTTAACCTTCTTGACGGCTTAGCTTATGACTCGAGCCGATGGCGCCTGCAGCTAGCCTCGTCTCAACTAAACTTACTAAATAAATCCTTTAGAATGCAAAAAAAGCCTGCACCTCAACCCTATACTGCAAAGTCAAAATCTGCAGTAAAAAAAGGGATTTCTAAAAGAAATGGGAGGAGGTGCATGAGCTAGACGAGACACAAAGAGGAAGAAGTGATTCATTAAAGACTTCCCTCCAGGAAACAGAGTTCCAAAAGGCCCTAACAAATAGGGTTATGCTCATCGTAACACTCTTTTTGGCTTGGTTCGTAAGAAATAATATTTATAGATACAGAAAAAGGGCAAAGAACAAGTTTTATATTAAACTGTCCAGCGCCCTTGTCTGTAAGAGTTAAACTAACTCGATAATAACCATTGGTGCTGCGTCGCCGCGGCGTGGGCCAACTTTCATAATTCGAGTATATCCACCTTGACGCTCTTGGTAACGAGGAGCGATATCAACGAATAATTTTTGTAAAGCGCTCTGACCATTTTCAGCATCTGCAACTTCATTACGAACGTAAGAAGCAGCTTGACGGCGTGCATGTAAATCACCGCGTTTACCTAATGTAATCATTTTTTCAACAGTACTGCGTAATTCCTTCGCACGAGTTTCTGTTGTTTGGATGCGCTCATTGATAATTAAATCAGTTGTTAAATCACGTAGCATAGCTTTACGCTGTGCGCTTGTGCGTCCTAACTTTCTGTATGCCATGAAGGGTTCCCTCCTTTGTTGAAGTCATTAAAACGGATAAGTTAGCAGATAGAAACCAACTAGTAAATATATAAAAAACTAATCAGTCATCCTTGCGTAAGCCTAATCCAAGCTCTTCTAGTTTCGCCTTCACTTCTTCGAGTGATTTGCGGCCTAAGTTACGTACTTTCATCATATCTTCTTCAGTCTTGTTAGCCAATTCCTGAACAGTGTTAATTCCCGCACGTTTTAAGCAATTATATGAACGAACTGATAAATCAAGTTCTTCAATCGTCATCTCAAGAACCTTTTCTTTTTGGTCCTCTTCTTTTTCAATCATGATTTCAGCATTTTGAGCTTCGTCAGTCAAACCAACAAAGATATTCAAATGCTCGGTCAAAATTTTCGAACCAAGTGCTATCGCTTCTTTTGGTCCAGTGCTTCCATCTGTCCAAACATCTAGCGTTAACTTATCATAATTAGACATTTGACCTACACGAGTGTTTTCTACCTGAAAAGACACACGCGAAACAGGAGTAAAAATAGAGTCGATTGGAATCACACCGATAGGCTGATCTTCTCTCTTATTTTGTACAGCAGGTGTATAACCACGC
>JAQSXG010000548.1 GCA_029256785.1 Neobacillus sp. | reverse complement strand
ATAATTACAAGCAAATCTAGCTATTCCTAAAAACTGGGTATACGCTATAACGGTTAACCCTACAGATTGATTTTATTTGAGTATTTGAGTGCTTCAAAGAACTCTTTTAAATCTACTTTTGTTTCACTGCTGAGATAATGCCATCTAACCCCTTGAATTGCCCCCTCAAGCCCACAAAGAGAGTTAAAACATGTATCACCCTCAAGTAATCGTAGCTTGATAAAAGCTTCTTTACTTCCCATTTCCATAAGGGCTTCGGCATCGTAAATATCTACTGCAGTAAGCCGTTTTTCCATTACCTTACCTATATTAGGTAATTCACTCAATCTATTCATCATTACTCCTCGTCAAAAGCATCCAAAGCAATTGGTAGAGCTTTGATAACCTTGTTTCCGACTGCCGGTAATCCAAGTAGAATGGCGCTCTTTACATCTTCCCTTGTTGCCCCAAATTTTTTTGCACTTTTCACGTGAAAGGGCATCCCACTTTCAAGACCTACTGCAGCCATTACTGAAATATAGGCAATTTCTTCTGTTTTTTTATCAAGGGTACTCGCTAAATCAAGTTTCTGAACAGCGTCCATCCAAGCTTTGGAATGGGCTGGTGCTTCACTCAAGAAAACCTGAAATGAATTGCTTACATTTTTATTATCCATAGTCCATTAACCTCCATCCTAAAATTTAGATTTATCAATCCCTCCAAGCTGGAAGTTTAGACAACATTCCCTTCGCGGCACTCTGTGCCACATTAACGTCCAATCCCTGTGTTTTTACAATGAATCCCGTCATGGATTCTAGCTTTTCATTATAAGATTGCATTGTCCCATCAGTTCTTGCACAGTGAATACAATAGTCTTTTTTCTCGTCCCCCGTGGCGAAATCCTGAGAAGTCTTCATGGGCATTCCGCAAGCGATACATATTTTCATATGTCTTCTCTCCTTTCATCTAAGTAATCAAATATAAATAGTGTTCTACTAGTTGCTTACTATATCTTTCTAAAACCGAACTGCCAGGCGCAAATAGATCCCCATTGATTAAATAATGATGGACTAGCCCCACCCAGGTATTGAATAACAAATCCACTGGCTGACAGCGAATTTTATGGTTTTCCATCCCCCTTTCCGCTACCTGAATAATGTGAAATGAGATAGCTGACTGGATCATAATCAAAGAATTACGAGAACTTCCATTCAATAATGGTCCTTCCAAAACTAGCCTAGTATAAAATCTTTCATGCTCACTAAGTCCCGTCAGGTGAGCCTCAAGGACCTCCTTCATTTCGCAGTTTTCATTAACTAGTTCATGTAACCTGTTTGTAAGGCGCATACCAAATACTTCTATTACTGTATTCAAAAGAATCTCTCTCGTAGGGAAATGAGCAAAAACTGTTCCATGGGATACATTTGCTGCCCTTGCTATATCTGAGGTTCGCGTGACAGTTAAACCGTCTTTTGCAAATTGATTCAATGCGACATCTATAATATGTTTCCTTGTTTTCTCCTTTTGTTCTTGTCTTTGTGATTGCAACATTTCATTGACTCCTTACTCATTGAGTTTATACTCATTGTATCAACATAATATTTTATTGTCAATAATTACAAATATTTTTCTCTAAAAAAACATGAGTAAAGGTAGGTTTCTCCTTAACAAAAAGTTCCTACAAACTTAGTTTGTAGGAACGCGAAGCGTGGCTATTTTTTCATCTCAAATCCTCTAACACCTTTGTTATCAATCTATTTCCTCACTATTCTTAGAACACCTTCAACGTGGGTAGTGTATTTCAGTTAGCATATATATCTTTGAAACACAAACTTGTCTACGCTTCGTTGGTTTGCAATGTCTGCTTTGCCATCTGCATATACTCATCTAGTCCAGATAGAATTGCAAATTCTGCAATTGCAACTGGATATGCGGCCTCTAATTCAATAATATGCTCTTTCATTTTAGGCCAGGAATATCCACCTGCTTCCTTGTAAGCATTGGTCACAAGGGTCAGTCCCTCTTCACCAAAGGTCCTGTAATATACAACAAAATCATTCGATAAATCCGTCACCTTTGCTTCAGTCCAATCAATTAACCCCGTTACATTTGCATTTTTATCAATTAAAATATGTCCTGCATGTACATCGCCATGAATAAGTCCTGTATTCTTCGGCCACATTTCATCATTCTGTATCCATGCCTGCCAACGATTCCATAGGGAAGTGCCTACACCAATTTTCTCTTTTACGGCCCCCATACGCTCCTTCATGGACTGTCTTGCCTCTTCAGGTGTATGAACAGTTAATCCAGCTTCTACTGCTTTCTCCTTCGGGATACTATGCAAGGCCGCCAATGCTTTTCCAAGTGTCTGATGGAAACCCTCTGGTACATTATTGATATCAATCTCCCAGACATAATTCTGAATCTCGTGATCTATCGTACCTGCTGGCACTCCATTTAACTTTTTATATGCAATCAATTCATCTGTATAAATTGACCAATTTGGTGCTTGAAAAACAGTTATGTTCTCATTCACCAAATCTAATGCTTTTTTCTCAGCCTTTGTTCTTGCCATAACATCCTCACGTCTAGGTAAGCGAAGTACCCATTCCTTCCCTTCCTGATCCATTGCAAACACAACCTGAAAATCGAGACCTGATTCATTAAATACGAAAGTATCCCCTTTTAGCATCAAGCCATTTTTTGCTGCCATTTCAAAAACTTCACTTTTTGTTTTATTCATGCTTGTCACATCCTAATCATTATTGTTTCCTCATTAATGACCTTCTTTTGTTCTTCCCATGCTCTCATATATTCCTTTACATCTCCTGTTTTTTTAATAGCAAAATCACAATTCTCCTGAAAGGTATAATATAAGCTTCAAATCCTATTGGGGGTTTAAAGCTTATATTGTAAGTTCATTTGCTACAGCATTAAAAAGAATTTCTTGGACCTTGGGAAAAATTTCCTCACCAACATCTTTTTTATGAATAATCATCGCTAGAGCAGCTCTAATAACCCCAGCAATAACTTCAATATCCTCATTGATTAATTTCTTCAACTCCTTATTTTTCTTGATAAATTCCATGAGCGGGGCAATACTTCTTAGTGTTTTCGTTGCTGCGTATTGCGAATTTACTTTCCGAGCCACCAGGTTATATTCTTCCAGGTTGGTTATTAATCGCTGTGTTAATACATTAGATTCCAGCTCGGAAGACATTTCATGTAGATAAACTTTAATTGCCCCACGCACTTCCTTTTCTTTTTCTACTTTGGGCCAAACTTGTCTTTCAATTACTTCCCCTTCTAGGGCCAACAGTTCAAGGTACAGCATTTCTTTAGATTCAAAAAAAACATAAAAACTACTCTTTGCTATTCCAACTGAAGACGTTATATCTTCGATAGAAGTATTTCTAAGGCCTCTATCTATAAAACATCTGTGGGCAAACTGGATCATTTCTAATCGAATCTTCTCTTTTTCTGCTTCCGAAAATTTAGGCATATTCCTTATTTCTCTCCTTCTAAAAACATAATTAAAACACAAAAACAATTTGTAGTTTTGTTTTTATAATAACAAAATACATTGATCT
>JAQSXG010000547.1 GCA_029256785.1 Neobacillus sp. | reverse complement strand
AATTAGCTGAGGAATCTACATTAAGAGCGCCATTTTTAACGGAAATGTTTGAGGGTTCGTATATCAATCTTGGCTTATTTTTAGCTGTTATTGTCACTTTTATTGTGGCTTTTATTATCAATAAAACAACGTTGGGCTATGAATTAAAGGCAGTAGGTTTTAGCCGCCATGCAGCGGAATACGCCGGAATGCGTGTAAATCGGAATATTATTCTATCCATGCTCATTTCTGGTGCTCTTGCAGGTCTTGGGGGGGTAGCGCTATATACTGGTAATGCATCTAGTATGCAGATTGGTATATTACCAAGTCAAGGCTATGATGGAATCGCCGTCGCATTATTAGGAGCAAATAATCCAATTGGTGTATTTTTCGCGGCCATTCTCTTTGGTGTCCTATATTCGGGTACAGGCTTTATGAATGCAATGACCGAAATTCCACCAGAACTTGCAAATACAATTATTGCTATTATCATTTATTTTGCGGCAACTAGCGTATTGATTCATCGATTAATGAATAAGTCAGAAAAGCGTCGTAAACAAGCAAAAGAATCAAATGGACCTGCTGTGAAAAAGGGGGAGTCATAAAATGTGGACAATTATTGAGCAGATATTCCCTTATGCGATAATATTTACAATGCCGCTTCTTATTACAGCATTAGGTGGTCTATTTAGTGAGCGAAGTGGTGTTGTTAATATTGGTCTTGAAGGTTTAATGATTATTGGTGCTTTTGCTGGTGCTATTACTATTAACTATCTTCAAGATATTTGGACAAACAACGCACTAGTACTTTGGACTGGATTATTAGTTGCAGTAGTGGCTGGGGTGTTATTCTCCTTACTACATGCCTTTGCAAGTATTAATCTAAGTGCGGACCAAGTTATTAGTGGTACAGCTATTAATATGATAGCTATGGCATTGACTGTATTCTTAGCAAGAAATATTACTGGTAGTGGAAATATCAGCATCAGAACAGGCTTTATCCCTTCTGATGTACCGATACTTTCTCAAATACCAATTATTGGTGATTTGTTTTTTTCTAAGACCTACCCGACTACGTGGTTTATTCTTGCGGTTCTATTAGTAAGTACCTTTATTTTGTATAAAACAAAATTTGGACTTCGCTTACGGTCTTGTGGTGAATTCCCGCAGGCTGCTGAAGCTGCTGGTATTAACGTACGTGGTATCCGTTATGCAGGCGTAATGATTTCTGGTGCTTTCGCAGGATTGGGCGGTGCATTAATCATTGTTACTTACGCTGGTGAATTCACTGGATCAGTATCTGGACTTGGATTCTTAGCGCTTGCCGCATTAATCTTTGGTCAATGGAAGCCTTTTGGTATTCTTGGAGCAACATTCTTTTTTGGATTTGCAGCTACCATTGCAAACGTATCACAAGTTATTCCTGAATTGGCTGTTATTCCGCCAATCCTTCTTAAGATATTCCCATATGTGGTAACACTTATTGCTTTAGTCCTATTCTCAAAATCATCACAAGCACCTAAAGCAGCTGGTGAGCCTTTTGACTCAGGTAAGCGCTAATACATTAAAAGGTTGACTAATTAGTCAACCTTTTTTCTATTGTTTCATTTTCTCTAGGAATAGGTTTATTTTGGAAGGGAGAAGCTAAACTAAGTAGAGGTGTAACTATTAGTAATTTTGGAGAAAATAAGTTAGACTATGCTTACATATACTGGAATAGTTCATGTTTATTAATAGTTAGGAGGATTATCGATGCCCGTTTTAACTGAAACAGTTAAAGAGATGAAGGGGTATTCACTTCATTTAGTTAAGACTGAAAAATACAAAACGAATACGATTGTTTGGAAGATGAAGGCACCATTATCACGAGAAGATGTAACGAAAAGAGCACTTCTTCCACATGTATTACAAAGTAGTACCGGTAAATATCCATCAACGACGTCCCTTCGTTCCTATTTGGATGACTTATATGGGGCAACACTTTTTATTGATTTAGCGAAAAAGGGTGAATATCATATTATCAGCTTTTCACTTGAAATTGCTAATGAAAAATTCCTAAGTAATCCCAGTCCATTACTAAAAAAAGGATTTGAATTATTAGCGGAGGTTTTAACAAATCCCCATACGTCAGGGAATGCTTTCGATAAACAAACGATAGATAAAGAAAAACGAACCTTGAAACAGCGTATTCAATCCGTTTATGACGATAAAATGCGCTATTCTAATGTCAGACTTTTGGAAGAAATGTGTAAAGATGAGCCTTATGCACTACAAGTTAATGGCTTAGAAGAAGATGTTGAAGCAATCACTGCTGAAAATTTATTTGATTTCTATAAAAAAGTCTTGTTAGAAGACAAAATGGACCTCTATGTTATTGGTGATATAGATGAAGAAGAAGTAATAAACTATGCAAATGAATTGTTATCCTTTGATATTCGGACGCCAAAAACATTATCCCAAACTGATATTAGTAAAAAGGAACAAGTTCTAGAAGTAAAAGAGCAAGAAGATGTGAAGCAAGGAAAATTAAATATTGGTTATCGTACGAACATCAGATATGGAGATCCTGAATATTATGCATTACAAGTATTTAACGGTATTTTTGGTGGTTTTTCTCATTCAAAATTGTTTATCAATGTTCGTGAAAAAGCGAGTCTTGCCTATTATGTTGCCAGTCGTCTTGAAAGTCATAAAGGATTAATGATGGTGATGTCAGGAATAGACTTAAAGAACTATGATCAGGCAGTAGGGATCATTCGTGAACAAATGGAAGCAATGAGGAATGGAGATTTCACCGACGACGAGTTAACACAAACAAAAGCTGTGATTCGAAATCAAATGTTAGAAACGATTGATACGTCACGAGGATTAACAGAAGTCCTTTACCATAATGTTGTGGCAGGCACGGATATTAACCTCGATGACTGGCTAGTAGAAATGGAAAAAACAACAAAAGAAGATATCGTGTCTGTTGCAAAGAAAATTGACCTTGATACTATTTATTTCTTAACAGGGACGGAGGCAGGCGAATATGGAAAAAATTAATTTTGACCAGCTTCAAGAAGAACTTTATCATGAAAAAATGCCAAATGGATTAAATGTTTATATTTTACCAAAAAAAGGGTTTAACAAAACGTACGCAACATTTACGACAAAGTATGGCTCAGTTGATAACACATTTGTTCCATTCGGAAAAGATGAATACGTTACAGTCCCCGATGGGATTGCTCATTTTTTGGAGCACAAGTTATTTGAAAAAGAGGACGGCGATGTTTTTCAACTATTTAGTAAGCAAGGTGCTTCAGCTAATGCATTTACTTCCTTTACACGCACGGCTTACTTATTCTCTAGTACATCAGATGTAGAAAAGAACCTTGAAACACTAATAAATTTTGTTCAAGAACCATATTTTTCGGAAAAAACAGTTGAAAAAGAAAAAGGGATAATTGGGCAAGAGATAACGATGTATGATGATAACCCTGACTGGCGGTTATATTTTGGACTTATTCAAAACCTATACCGTAACCACCCAGTAAAAATCGATATCGCGGGTACAATTGAATCGATTTCACATATTACCAAGGATTGGCTTTACG
>JAQSXG010000546.1 GCA_029256785.1 Neobacillus sp. | reverse complement strand
TCCCTTCAATTAATTTCACATACCCATGCTTATTTGTTTTTTAATAAGTACGTGTTATAATCTAAATAAGTTGAAATTTTTCTAAACGCTATCTTGATTGCAGTCAAGGTAGCATTTTTTTTGCCCTTTAGAACCAAACTAAACTTTGTACTAAGCCAATACTTGATAAGCTCACCATTACAGCCATACAGCTTGTCTAATGCTGTAGCAACACGTTTTGGTGGATCGCGGTATCCATTTTCATAATCGCCAAGAGATTTTCGGCAAATACCTACTTCCTCGGCAACATCAATTTGCGCCCAGCCTTTCCATTTCCTCAATCTGGAATACGGTGTAATTTTCTTTACAATAAACTCGTCTTTCACGCCTTTCACCTCCCTCCTATGGGATAATGAATCTAAGCAAAATCACCCCATCAGCCTGTCATTCGATAGGCTTTCTTTTTTAGATTGAACTAGCTCGAATAGGTCACAACCGTCAAAATCTTCAAGAAACTTATTGAAGGTAGTCTTTCTTACCTTACGAGTTCGATTAAATTTAAGAGCAGTAAGCAATCCTACACTGATAAGTTCTCCTACAAAATTTTTACCGCATCCTAACAGTTTTGCTATTTCTGCGGTTGGAATGAGATAATCTAAGCTTTCATCAATTGGCCTAGATTCTTCGATTATATCGTCCATTTTCTTTCCTCCTTACGTTATTTGGATTACAGTGTTTATCTTGCTGTCTTTCTTCTTTTCAAAGTGTTTTGCACTCTTTTGCAGTTTCTTACATCGTATCCAAGGACATATACAATCTCGCCCCCTTTAAGAAAAATTTCTAATACTGACCAGTTTTTATTAATCATTTCATTAACGGTTTTAACTGTAGAAACCACTTTGATTTCTGATGTCGTAATTGGGTTCATCCTTATCACCTCCTCCGCTATGGTTTTGATAATTAAAAGGAAATTGTTTCCTCCTGTCGAAATTAGTAAATGCGCCCAGGACAGAGAGGAGAACTATCATGGATAATCTAGAAATAACTAAAGAAATTGTTTTAAAACTAATAGAAACAGGACAAATCAATCGCCCTATTAATCAAAATGGTGCTACTTACTCAGGTGAAACTGCTAACGAAAAATACATAGAAGAAGTTTGTAAAGCTTATAAAACGGTGTTCCAAACTGTTAATAAAGCATATAGGGGAGAATTTACTAACCTTTAATCATATAACTTAATACCTGGGCGCTCTCTCTTAATTCTTTAAGAAGTTCTGGTTTAATATCACAACTAGTGACCATTTGCAATTCTTTAACTATTTTCAAATTAAGTTTTGCAAATTCATGGATAAAATTTTCAACATCTTCATTCATACCTCTCACCTCCTACTCTCTGTCTTGGTCTTCCTGCCATGATTGCACCTCCTACGCTGTGGTTTTAATAATTAAAGGAAATTCTTACCTCCTGTCGAAATATAAAAATTTATATCTAAGGAGGAATTTATATGTCAGAATTTATAAAATCATTACTTGCTTCAACAGCTCTCGTTACTGTTGTGATTTTTGCTTATAACCAATATCAAGAATGGAAACATCTTCGCATTTCCTGTTTATCACTACTTATTGAAATTAATCGCCACAAAACATGGCTTACAATTCTTCTTCAAGATCTTGCTCCTGAAGATCGTAAGAACGCTTTAGATGTAATATCTACTGCCGATTTCGTGAATAACGATTGGAATAAAATTAAATTTGATGCCATGTTTACAAGAATTTCAGCTATCGACTTTAATGTCATCGCCCTTCATTACAACGAAATGTTTTCTTTTCAAAAATCAGTAGAAAAATGCTACCAAAGAAACGAAGCAATAGATGAAAAATCATTTGCTGTATCAAGACTTGAAATATGTAAACAAGCCTATAACATCGTCTATAAACTTGCAGGTAAACCTGTAGGATACGAGTTAGAAAAATAAACTTACCGATGATACATTGAATACAAAGCAATCATAGATACACTAAAAACCGTTGGACACGACCAGCTCCAAGCCAAATAGTAATCTGCGATGTTGCCATAATATATATCTAGCGCACAAGAAACGCCTCCTAAGATTGCTATGCCGAACATGATTTTTTCCATCCCTATCACCTCCTATGCTGTGGTTTTACCCAAATCATTTATAACGGATTGCGTTAGTTTATCATCTAAAAAAATAGCGCCATCAACGCCCAATGCCATTGCCATAACTTTAAGCCTTTCAACGTCTAGTCGTGTGCAACCGTTAGCTACATGCCTATATCCTTGAAGTGAAAGTCCTATTTTGCCAGCTAAAAAGCTTTTTGTAACACCCTTAGCTTTACGAATTTTTTCTACGTTATCATGTACTGCCAATTTTACCACCCCTTTCTCAAACTAACACCATTCGTTATATTGATTACACTAACGAATAGCGTTAGTGTCAATGCTTTTATTTAATAAATTCTCAAATTCCGTTAGTTAACTATCAAATTCCGTTAGTTATTGGTATTATTATTATTGAGGTGTAGTTTATGACAATTAGCGAAAGAATTAAATCATTCAGAAAAGAAAAAGGGTTAACTCAAAAAGAACTTGGTGATTTGATTAATAAATCTCCGCAAGTTATATCTAATTGGGAAAGAGGTTACACAACCGCGATAAACCATGATGATATAACTAATTTAGCAAAGGTTTTTGGAAAAACGATCGAAACTATTGTTGGAACTGATTTCAATGAAGTTTCTTCTTCGTCAAATGAACGCCCTAAAGAACTCATTAAACTAATCGAACAAGAAGAATACACTCTTAACGGTCGCATAGCTACACAAGAAGATAAAGATAAACTCTCCGCAATCATTGAAGCTTTGTATTGGGACGCCAAAGAAAAGAACAAACGTAATAAATGATTAATATTCCACTAAGGGTTCGCAATTTAAGAAAAAAACATGACACATCGGACCCTTATAAAATTGCAAATGACTTTAATATAGATATTAGCTTTTGTGATACCCCTACTAGCATCAATGGATTGTGGCGACGGATATTAAAACGGAATTATATTGTTATAAATAAAAGCTTAAATGAATGGCAAAGGAAAGCTGTGTTATGCCATGAACTTGCTCACTTTCTCTGTCATCGTGGTTATGTAAGCTTCTGCATGGCTGGCGTACCTTCTACTCTATTAAACGTTATGAAGATGAAGCTAACGCGTTTGCTATTGAGTTAATGTCCGATTCATGTAGCTTAGAAAAAGAATATATCCTTCTCTTTTTAGAAGAAGGATGGAAAAAATAAAACCTACAACTAATAAAATTTAGTGTAGGTTGTTGTTATTTTTAGGGATTTTCGACAAAATTCGATATTATAGGACAAAAGAACCAAGGATGTGTGAATATGAACTTTTTACATAAATCTATACTACTCCCCTTTCTTTTTTTCACTATTTTCTTTACTTCATCAGCAAATGCAATGGTTCAAGCAGGTGAACAAAGCGGTATAAACTACAAATTAAAATATCCTATAGTCTATACCGATAACGAATCAGCTCAAAATTTAATAAATAGTGATATTACTAAATA
>JAQSXG010000545.1 GCA_029256785.1 Neobacillus sp. | reverse complement strand
TATCCCCAATTACTTTTCCATTAAGGGTTACCTGACCTTCAGATGCTTGAAGTAACGCCCCTGCGATGGAGAGAAATGTACTTTTACCAGAGCCCGAGGGACCAACAACGGCAATAAATTCCCCTTGGTCGACGGAAAGAGAAACATCATGAAGAGCAACAACTTTATTTTCCCCTTGCTGATAGACCTTTGATACATGATCAAACGTTATTCCTGACATTATTCTATCCTCCCCATAGCTTGAAGTGGGTCTATTTTCGTGATTTTACGTATGGAAATCAATGAACTTAATATAGATATCACGAGCAATATAATGGCATACATGACCACAAGCTTTATGTCTAATGTAAACGGCATTCCTTCTGGAAGAATGAATGCTGTTGCATATGTTAAGAGTATTCCAACAATAATACTAGTAAGTGATAGTAAAAACACTTGGGACATGATGGCTTTACCTAAAAAACGATTACTTGCACCAATTGCTTTTAAAATGCCAAATTGATTGGATTTTTGTAATGTAAGGACATAAAAGAAGACAGCTAGTACAAAGGCAGAGATGGCCAATAGGAAGGCAAGCATCATCATAATTGTACCGTTTTCTTCTTTGTATCCAGGCATTCCTTGTATCGCTTCAGCCTTTGTTACGGTTTCTGTGTGATCAAATAGATCATTTATTTTCGCTGGATCAATATTTTCTCCTTGAAGCATGATACCATTCACTGGATTCTTAATACCATTATCAGAACCAGGTGCTGCAAAATGAATGGCGCGCCAACTTTCTAATGTGGTAAAAACAGCAGGTAAATGATTGTATGTCTCATTTTCGACAAATCCGATAATTTCCATTTTTTCTAATGACCCTTCAATTGGGAGAGTGTCTCCAATTTTAAAGCCTTTGTCTTTCAAGGTGTCATTAGCGATTACGCCTAGTGATTTATCTTTGTTGAGAGGGTTGCCCTCAATAACACTTGGTTCTAAAAAACTCCCCGGGGTGATACCTAAAATAGCAATATCTATTTTTTCACTATCCTTGATATTAGTTAATCCTAAAACCGTAGCCATTGTGGCTCCCATCGGGGTGGCGGAAGACACATGATCTTGCTTTTCTAGTTCGTTTACTAGTGATTCAGATAATAGTGAACGACTCATAGAGGCTCTAGAACCTTCTTCAAAAGTAACGTAATCTGCTTTCATATTTTTAAATGTTGCAGCACTCAGTGTGGAAAGTCCATTTCCCAAACCTGATAGAATAAAAACAAGCCAAGCTATTAGGACGGTTATGGTTCCAATCATAAGGAAACGAAATTTGCCGTGTTTTAATTCCCTTAAAGCCAAAAACAATGTAATTCCTCCTTTTAAAAAATGATTAATCAGTTATGACTAATTTAATATGATTATATTATTATATTTGTGATTAGTCAATTATGACTATTATAGAAAATGTGGATTACATTAATGTATAAATAGGAAAAGGAAACCCATTAACAGGGTTTCCTTTAATATTGCACTACTAAAATAGGGATAATTATTCCAAGTGAGGCAAAAGATTTTTTATGGACTTTTCAAGAAACGTAACTTCTGCTTCTAACATTGTGATTTTGTGTTCTACTACCAGATTGACTCCAGATCTTACTCCGTGGGATGGGGTTTGTTTGAGGATTTCTATTAAATCCTTATTATTGTTTAACCGTTCTTTCAACGCAGGTATTGTTTTTTCCAAGGGGAGAAAATCCATAAACATTAAGCCAATATCACCTTGGTAATTAGCACTTTCCGCAGAAGATAGATTATTCAATAATAAATGATAAAAATAGGTTCTGCCACTTTCGTTTATAGAGTACACTTTGCGAGTGGGTCTATTTCCTTCTTGTTCTAACTGAATATCTATATATCCCTTTTGATTTAGTTTATCCAGAGTAGCATAAGCTGTAGGCTTTTTCATATCTGTAACTGTACTTAAGTTTCTTTCAATAAATTCATTAATTTGATATCCGTGTTGACTTTGTCCCATGAGTAACCCAAGCAGTATTAGTGAGCGATGTTCCACTGAAATCCTCCTTTCTTTCATGCATTCTTTATATATTCTCTCTTAGATTTTATTTGTAGTCAATTGAGGACTTACAACAAACTAATGAGCAAGCTCTTAATCACCATATCTAAGGTAAACAACGGATGAATAGTCTTCTTGAATCTTTCCTTTTACTATAATTTGTAAAAAATTCCATTTAAGTAGGTGTGGTGAGCCATATCATAAGTAAATGAGGTTTTAGATACAACAAGAAACAAGCCGAAATACCATTTAAGAACTGGCGTATTTTGGCTTGTTAATATAGTGAATATGGAACTAGTCATCCGTTACCCTTCTTTACATAACCACATCACTTTGAACGATAGTGGAAGTTAAATCTGTTAACATATCAATATCATGTACTTCAGATTCTTGTAAAGCTACACCATCTTTTTCAATAACCCGAATAATAGGACGTTCTGGAAAATTATTATTATTTTTGACTACAAAACCCGTTTCGCCAGTACTTAATGTAACAGTTATTCCAACAGGATACATAATGACCGATTTTTTAAAAATTTGTACTAATTCCGGTTCAAAATGTGTGCCCGAACCACCATAGAGGATTTCAAAACCTTTGTGTGGCAACATTGCTGGTCTATACGAACGACTCGAGGTTACTGCATCGAACACATCTGCTACCGCCATTATTTTTGCAAAAGGATGAATATCCTTCCCTTTTAATCCTCGTGGATACCCAGTACCATCTATCTTTTCATGGTGTTCAAATGCACATCTGGCTGCCACTATTGGTATATCAGGCTGGTTTTTTAAATATTCATACCCCTCAGAGGTGTGTGTTTGGATAAGTTGAAACTCTTCTTCCGTTAATCTCCCTGGTTTGTTTAAAATTTCAATTGGAATTACCATTTTACCAATATCATGAAGTAACCCACTTGTACCTAATACATTTAAATCTTTCGACCTAACCCCTGCGTTTATGGCTAATTGCAATGTATAGACCATTACATTAAATGAATGATTGTATAAATAATTATCATATATTTGTACTGATGTCATTAAATTTAAGGTTTTTTTGTTTGAAAGAAGTTCTGCTAATACATCATCACATATATTTTGAAATGATTTTAAAATTTTTGGGTTAATTCTCCCAGTCAATTTTAAATTAGATTTCAAACTTGTGAAGGAAGTTTTTATTTCTACTAACGACCTTTGTTTTAATTCGTGTGAAATTCCAAAATCCTCTATCAAACCATCGCTATATTTGTCTTTTACATATACCGCAAATATACCAAGAAGTCTTAATCTAGAAATGACTTTATCCGTTAATTTGTACCCCTCTGCTAGTAAGACTAAGCCATTGTTATCATAGATTGATTTGGCTAACTCTGTCCCTTCTTTACACCTGCTTAATGATACTAACCGCACATTACACCGTCTCCTATTAATCACTTTATAAAAGTGTACATACTCATTCTAATTATTACTATATAAATTTATCATATAATAAATATTAAAACTAACATCAATTAAGACTAGAGATCACATGTTGAT
>JAQSXG010000544.1 GCA_029256785.1 Neobacillus sp. | reverse complement strand
AGGCTGCCCTTCCGGTGTGGGAATTTGTTCGATTAATGGAACAGGGACCGTCGCGTCGGGGATAAATGAAGGAGGGGAGATCCTTCAAGTTGGGGGTATTGGCTTTACTACCGGTGATAGTGCCGGTGGCCACTTTATTGCATCACTGACGATCAGAGCCGTTTATGACTATTATTTTAGATGTGGTTTAAAAACTGTTTTGTCAGAACAAATCATGGATTTCTTTGAGATTAAGAATCCAATTGAACTGCTTAATGTGATTAGTGTTGTATTTTATACCGATCGGAGCCTCGATAAGGAAATAATAACTTATTTGTTTCAGGCAGCGAATCATAAGGATGAAGTTGCCATGGACATTGTTTGCGAGGTGGCAAAGCAACTGGCGAAATCTGTATCAGGATGTATGAAGGGCCTTAAATTTAAAGGGACTCCTGAGATAATTCTTGCCGGCTCTGTTTGGATAAAATCAAATTGTCCACTTCTTTTAACACATTTTAAAGATTGTGTTATGCAATATACCGGTAAAAATATCGATCCTATCCAACTCCAGGTTATTCCGGCAGCAGGGGCAGTTCTTTGGGCGTTGGAGCTGGCCCAAAATCATCCGGTTTCTATGAAGCAACGTACATATATCACAAATCACCTGGCATTACAAAACCTATAATTACAATTTATTAATTGTTATGGAACGGACAATATCATTTCAACAATCTGTCTGGCAACAGTGCATTGAGGGGAGATATTGTTCGTTCCTTTATGTATACACTTTTCAATAGCCCCATATTTAAAAATGTATCTTTATATTGACGCAGTCGAACATTCGTTTTACAATGGAAAAAGATACCAATACAATCAGAGTGAAAAATATTTAGATTTCCCATAAACAAATATTGTAAAATCCAGAAATGAGGTGCCAAACTATGTTAGAAATTCCAGAGAGCAATACGATTGCTAGTCAATTAAACAAAACGATACGTAATAAAACGATAAGTTATGTCATGGCAAATAATTCACCGCATTCATTTGCCTGGTATCACGGTAATCCGGAAGGATATGATGAATTACTCTCAGGCAAAACAATAGGTATGTCTTATGCCAGAGCCGGCATGATTGAAATCGAAGTAGAAGATTGTCGTATCGTATTTGGGGATGGGGTATCACCAAAATATTATGATGATTTGAAAAAGGCTCCCAAAAAACATCAATTGTATATTGAGTTTGATGACAGTACTGCATTGGTATGTACCATACAGATGTATGGTGGTTTGTGGGCATTTCGTGAGGGTGAATTTGATAACAAGTATTTTATCGGTGCTAAGACGAAACCTTCACCGCTATCGGATCAGTTTGATTATGATTATTTTAAGTCGTTACGATCAGATAACACAAGTAAGTTGTCTGCAAAAGCATTTTTAGCCACAGAACAGCGGATTCCCGGACTTGGAAATGGTGTTCTTCAGGATATACTCTTTGTGTCAGGGATTAATCCGAAGCGGAAAATGTCAACAATATCAGAAGATGAATTTAGAAAGATATACGAAACTGTAAAGAGTGTTTTAAAACAAATGACGGAACAGGGTGGCCGTGACACGGAAAAGGATTTGTTCGGCAATCCCGGAGGTTATGTGACATTCTTAAGTAAGAAAACCGCATGGACACCTTGTACCGTCTGTGGGTATGAGTTACGTAAGGATAATTATTTGGGTGGGACTATTTATTACTGCGAAAATTGCCAGAAATAAAACCTATAGTCAGGGAGTGTTAGTTGCTCATAATCGTTTTTTTCCTCAAACGAATGAAGCACCTAAAACATTCGTCAGTGACATAAAGAAATATTCCATGATCCTGAAAATTTGCAAGATACAATACAGTTCTCATTATTTAATATGCGGATAAAATAATATTTAGAAAAGTAGGGAAAATCAATATGATGAATTATAGTATTTGTGAAAGTACAAAAGAAGAGGTAGAAAAGGTAGATAATGGGATAGTTGAGTATAATTTGTCCAAAGTTCCATTTACACAAGAACCATCTTTTGTTTCTATTAATAGAGTAATACGAGGAGAAGATGGTGAAATTCTAGCTGGTATAAATAGTATTTTATATTGTTGGAATTGCATGTATATCGATGTTTTATGGGTGAAAGAGGAATTTCGAGGCAAAGGATTTGGTTCTGCACTTTTAAGTGAAGTTGAGAATATGGCAAAAGAAAAAGAATGCAAGTTAATTCACTTAGATACATTTGATTTTCAAGCCAAGAATTTCTACCTAAATCATGGTTTTGAAGTTTATGGCGTATTAGAGGATTGTCCCATTGAACATAAACGATTTTACATGAAAAAGAATATATAAACTGACCATCGCCACATGGAAGCGATTGCATGTAGATTAAAAAATTAGATTTAAAGTATTTATCAAAAATGAATTAAATTTTGATGTAGGATTTGTTGTCATGACACTTAACAATATAAGTAAAGATTATTTTATGAGGAGATTGAACTTGAGTGAAAAAGTGAAGAAATCGTTAGAATTGTTTGACAATGGCTTTAATTGCTCACAAGCTGTTATAGGTGCATTTTGTACACAGCTTGGAATGGATGAGCATCTTTCGTTGAAGCTTGCCAGTGGATTTGGTGGTGGTTTACGGTGCGGTGAAGTATGCGGAGCAGTTACAGGAGCAATTATGATAATTGGACTAAGATATGGTCAATATATCGCAGAAGATAAAGATTCCAAGATGAATTGTTATGAAATTACCTCCAAATTTGTAGAAGAATACATAAAAAGAAAAGAAACTATTATTTGCCGTGAAATACTTGGTTATGATATTCGTGATACAGAAGCCAGAGCTAAGTTTCCAGAAAGACAAAAAGATGTATGTCCTAAAGCAATTGAAACAGCCGTAGTACTTCTTGAAGAAATGGGATTTTAATTATAATGAGATCATCATTAGGGTGTGGGCTACATCACCTTACAATATGTTCCCGGATATAACAGAGCCAAAGAGCTAGAACTCTGTGCCCGTAATAGCTATTCGCATGTGACATTTACATGCATGAGAGAGCATCCTAAGGCTCAAAATGTCGGGTAATCGAAACGTTAAATGCCATGACAATAACAAAGCAGGGCTACGAACTCCTTATACTAGATTAAGAAATTTTATTAGTTCATGAGAGAAGTATACTAGATATTCAGTCATTACTTATTAGTTAGCTGTAGTAAGTTAAGGAGTAGTCGATGAAAAGAATTAATAATCTATTCAGTCAATTTGATCAGAGTAATATAGTTGATAATACATAAGAGCGAATGAACTCCATATTATCGGACATACCCAGAGCAGGGTTGCGTGGGTCAAGTACAATGGCGATTGAGATGCAAAAAGTTATATTAAACATCCTAATTATAGAAATTATGAGTAGATGGATAGGGTCAAAACCAAGTTATTAATGAAAAGGAGATAATGATGGATATAAATATTGTAAAAGCTGATCGTAGGTACCTGGATGATTGTAAAATAGCATTAATGAATTCAGAACTTGGCAGAACTTATTTTGCTGATGAAAATAAAGCTCTTAACACAATAACGGAAGGAATA
>JAQSXG010000543.1 GCA_029256785.1 Neobacillus sp. | reverse complement strand
CCCGCGCGGAACATACTATCCACACTATGTTCAATCATCATTTTTCCTTTTATTTTTAAAAGAGGTTTAAACGCTTTCATACGGCTGGATAAACCAGCAGCCAGTAGAATACCATTGGTTTCCAATGAAATATCACCTTCTCTAGTTCGAACATCACTGCAATCTTTTCTTTTACAGCTGTTTGCGTTTTACTTTTTATAAAAGGTATCTTGTAACGGCAGTTGCGTACGGAATTTGCCGTCTAACCGATAATAAGCATGAGAACAAGCTGGAGCCGTCGGAATCAAACATAATTCTCCGCAGCCTTTTGCTCCATAGGTTTCAGGAATTTTGCCCTTCCCCTGCACTAGAATGGTTTCCAATTCAGGAGCTTCCGTTGCTCTCATAAGTCCTAAAGTGCCAAGTTTAGTCTTTGGATAGCCACATTCCACTTTAATCTCTTCCGTCATCGCATAGCCTAATCCCATGATGATGCCGCCTTCAATCTGACCTTCAACAGACTGGATATTAACAGGTGTCCCCACATCATAGGCCGCCACTACTTTTTCAACTTTCCCCTCTTTATTCAGAATAACAACCTGCGCTCCATAACTATAACTGACATGACTGATGGGATTGTCTTTAATGGCTCCCATTGGATCCGTCTTGACAGAATACTCCCCAGAAAATTCCCGACCTTCCAAATCCGCCAATGTTAATCCTTTATCCATTTCTGCTTTCAATTTTTCAGACCCTCGTCTAACCGCTTCACCAGTTACAACCGTTTGCCGCGAAGCCGTACTCGTTCCTGAATTAGGTGTACGTATCGTATCAGCTCTTTCGTGTACGATGCAGGAAGGATCTAAGCCGGTTGTCTCGCACAACACCGTCACACACATGGTTCCAAGCCCCTGCCCCATACAAGCTGCCGAAGTTCGAATGTGAACCTTACCTTGTTCAATGGATAAAATACAACGGCCAATGTCCTTCTTGCCTACACCCGTGCCGCTATTTTTAAATGCTATAGCAATCCCTGCATATGGGTTAGATTCATATACATCCTTAACTGCTTCTAAACATTCTGCCATGGCGACACTTTCATCGGCAATCTGTCCATTAGGCAGCACCTGTCCGGGCCTTATTGCATTGCGGTAACGTATTTCCCATGGGGAAATACCCGCCATTTCTGCCAGTAAGTTAATATTATTTTCCGTAGCAAAGCAGCTTTGTGTTACACCAAAACCTCGAAATGCTCCAGCAACCACATTATTGGTATAAACAGACATGCCAAAAATGTCAATATTCTGATAATTATAGGGGCCAGCAGCATGAGTACAGGCGCGATGCAATACAGGTCCTCCCAGGGATGCATAGGCACCTGTATCCGCAATAATAACCGCTTTCATACCTGTTAAATAACCATATTCATCACAAGCTGTCGTAAATTCCATTTCCATGGCATGACGCTTAACATGATAGTCCAGACTTTCCTGCCGTGAAAATTTTACTTTAACTGGCTTTTTTGTGTACCATGCCATTAATGCGGCAAGATGTTGAACACTCATATCTTCCTTACCGCCAAATCCACCTCCCACCAATTGAGTCTGACAATGTACTTTTTCCAGAGGGATCTGAAGCATCAATGCAATTTCACGCTGTTCATCATACACAGACTGAGCACCAGAATATAAGAAAATGCCGTCTTCTCCTTCTGGCATGGCAATGGCACATTCCGGTTCCATGAAACCATGTTCTTGAAATGGTGTTTTATATTTTCTAGTTACGACATATTTAGAATTTTTAATGGCTTCATCCGCATTGCCTCGTTGAAGAATCGCACGACTCATAACATTTCCATCCGCATGGATCAGAGGAGCATCTGCCTTTAGCCCATCAGTGGGACAGGTAATCGGTGTTAACTCTGTGTAATCAACTTCTACCAAGTTACAGACTTCATCTAATTTTTCTTTATGATAGGTTGCTACCAATGCCAATGAATCCCCTATATATCTAGTTGTTTGCCCCTCAGCAATCATTACGTCCCAATCTTGCTTGGCATGACCGATCACATTATGGGGAACATCCTTCGCCAGTAAAATTTTCACGCAGTCTGGATGCGCTTCTGCTTTACTAATATCTATTTTGTTGACAATCGCTCTTGGATATCGGGACCGAACTGTTTTTGCATAAATCATTCCGGGTAATTTAAGATCATCGACAAAAATACCAGTTCCATTTACTTTTTCTGCTACATCAATGCGCTTAAATTTCTGGGCCACCTTTAATTCACTTGAAGAAATGGGAAGGGGCAGCTCATTCCTGAAATATGCCGCTGCCAATAAAATGGCTTCTTCTATTTTTTTATAACCGGTACAACGGCAAAGGTTTCCTCTAATTGCTTTCTTTACCTCTGAAATCGTTGGATTTAGGTTAACATTCAATAATGCCTTTGCAGAAATAATCATACCTGGAATACAAAATCCACATTGAACTGCACCTGCTTCGCCAAAAGAATGTTCATAAACAGCCTTTTCCCGTTCGCTTAATCCTTCTACTGTTACAATTTGTTTGCCTACAAATTTTGAAACTTTTTGCACACAGGCTTTCACTGCTTTTCCATCCACTAACACAGTACATGTTCCACAGGCTCCTTCACTGCAGCCGTCCTTTGCAGAAGTAATT
This sequence comes from Neobacillus sp., assembly GCA_029256785.1. Lineage (GTDB taxonomy): Bacteria > Bacillota > Bacilli > Bacillales > Cytobacillaceae > Neobacillus. Next base: position 936 of record JAQSXG010000543.1, on the reverse strand, counting down.
TGCAAATCATCTCTTAAAAAAGCCAATAAAGGTTTGTCAATTTGAGAAACTACCTCTTTACTATTGATCTGCAAGGTAAACATAAATCACCTCCTATTCTATAACAATTCAACGATTTATTGTTAAATTTATTATAAAATGGAAGTTATTTTTCATCAAATTCTTTATCAAAAGAACTTGCTTCCTATTCAGTTCCAACTGCTAAAATAATCGGTCAAATTCGCTTTTTGCATATTGACGTACATTGTGTTCAAATTCCTGATATTTTTCCAAAAAATCAATACCCTCTTTAGTCAAATATGTTTTTCCGCCCTTGCTGCCGCCATGTTTTCTCTCCACCACTGCATACCCTAACTCTTGCTCTAATTCATTTAGCATGTTCCATGCTTTACTATAAGACAAGGCAATATGTCTGCAAGCACTCCGTACCGAGTGTGTATCCTGAATCAAAATCAAGAGCAGCTTTGTTCTTGAATTAAAAAACAGAGATTCTTTCTCAATACTAATTCTAACAAAAGGATGTAGAATCTGATGATTATGTTTTTTTAAAAGTTGATCTAACCGACCAATAGCATCCGTATCATGGAGGATACCCTCATCTTCTATCGCTATCCATTTCCTTTCCACTCCGATATTTTGAATGGCTCCCCGCATTCCCATATTCCCCTCATACGCTAGAATTCTAGGAATCAATTCAGAAGATACCAAAAGGGGATGACCAGCTTTTCCGTGATAAGATGGAGATATTAACTTTTCACCACGTTCCATCATTCTTTGAATCGTATCGGGTGTAAATAGGGAAATATTTACTGGATTGAAGATTACCTGATCACATTTATTCTGTAAAAACTCAAGTCCGATTTTTGCAGAATCAAACATCTGTGAATTTTCATACTGTGAATTTCGCAAAAAGATGACCCCATAATCTGCTAAATC
>JAQSXG010000542.1 GCA_029256785.1 Neobacillus sp. | reverse complement strand
CGGATAGCATCTGTGGAGGAAATTCCTGGTCACGGTGTGATCGCAGTCGTCGATGGGAAGACCGTCGCCACTGGAAACGCCAAACTGATGAATAGGCTTGGCATATCGATGGGGGATACTAATGACATCATTGGAACGATCGTTCACACTGCAATCGACAAGACATACAAGGGATACATCGTGATTGCGGATGAGGTCAAGGAGGACGCAAAAAAAGCCATCCGCGATCTTAAGAAAGCCAAAATTAAGCAGACCGTTATGCTGACTGGCGATGCGAAAAATATTGGTGAAAAAGTAGCATCACAGCTTGGAATGGATCAGGTTTATACTGAGCTACTTCCTGCGGATAAGGTTCGGAAAATGGAGGAACTCTTAGAGGCCAAATCCCCAAGAGGAAATCTAGTTTTCGTAGGGGACGGCATCAACGATGCGCCTGTTTTGGCTCGGGCTGACATAGGCATTGCAATGGGCGGACTCGGATCAGACGCTGCGATCGAGGCAGCGGATGTAGTGATTATGACCGATGAGCCTTCCAAGATCGCGACTGCCATGCAAATCTCAAAGAAAACCTTGCGAATCACGAAGCAAAACATCATCTTTGCCCTATCCGTTAAGGCTGTAGTACTCATTTTGGGTGCCGTGGGGATCGCCTCCATGTGGGCGGCTGTGTTTGCCGATGTCGGCGTTGCAGTACTCGCAATCCTGAACGCAATCCGTATGCTGAATGTAAAAAACTTTAATTCATAAAGTTAGAAATCAACTTTTTAAAGAGAATTAAGCAAATTTAAAAAATCCTCCTCTTTATGGCTGAGGAGGATTTTTTAACCTCAATTTAAAGATTTCTTAGAAATAATGTGTTAATGTAGAGGTGGTAGTGTAATTTGTAATAAAGGATTAGCATATATGAATTTAAAAAAAATAGTTAAATGGCTCATAGCTTTAGTGGTAATCGGGACTGTGATAGCCAGTTTTATGATAGCAGTTAACCATCTTTATCCTCTACGTTATTTTGACACAATACAGAAATACGCTGAGGAATATCATCTTAAGCCAGAGTTAGTTTGCGCGGTAATCCATACGGAAAGTAAGTTTAATAAAGAAGCGATATCCCCCAAAGGAGCTTCAGGACTCATGCAGATTACGGAAAGTACCGCCACTTGGTTAGCAGAAGAATTGGGTATGACAGACTTTGCCTATGATCAAGTATTCGACCAGGAGGTCAATATCCGACTTGGATGTTATTATCTAAATAGGCTTGAAAATCAATATGGTAATATGAATGTAGCGCTTTGTGCCTATAACGCAGGCAGTGGAAATGTCAACAATTGGTTAAATAATTCAGAATATAGCAGCGATGGAAAAACGCTCAATCGAGTACCATTTTCTGAGACCCAAAACTACCTAAAGCGTGTAAAAAACACTCAAAAAATATATGCTTATATACTTTGTATTCGAGGCACCTATCAATAAAACTAGCGTAATTGAAGTCCGTTTGTTTTCACTTTGGGCAAGCTGATTCCTCCCCGAAGCATGTGCACATATAATAGTTTGAGGTGATAACTTTGCTTGAATATATTGTTCGGCCCGGAGATACACTTTCCAAAATTGCAAGCCAATACGGTGTAAGCCCAGAGTTTATTTTATCTGCAAATCCTAGTCTTGGTCAGGAGCCTTTACCTGCTGGAATAAAAATCATCATTCCTATTTCTAGACAATTTGAAGAGTTTCGAGAAGAGATTAGGCCGACCCACTGAGATTAGCGTGGAATAGCCGTAATGCCCTCCTGGCAAAAGAGCGTGGTCAATAAGAAAGTAAACCTACTTTATAGATCGGCGTAGCTTAGGCTACGCCGATTTCTTTTGCTTCAGCAACCATTCCCACCTTTTCCGATGAACTGAATAGACGACCTCGCCGCACGTTGCCTAAGAACCTCCACTCATTCTACCAAAGTGTCCAACTTGCACTTGTGTAATAAATTTCTTTAATATTCCGCGAATTTTGTCGATATATGCGACAACAAAAGTAAATGGCTTTAAGAAACCGCGAATTTTGTCGATAGATTTAACAAATAGGAGGGTGTATTATGTCTTTGAAAATAAAATTAGTAACTACTTTTACAGCTATAATTTTTCTTTTAACCGCTGGAATTGGCGTAGTTTCGATTCAGACAGTAAGCAGAGATCTCATCACAGATGCTAAAAAAGACTTAGAACAAATGGCCTCGTCCTCTGCAAGGTATATCAAAGCTAAAAAGGATTCTGAGCTTAAGTATATAGAAGCCTTAGCTAGAAATCCAATATTTTCAAACCATAACATTTCCCTGGAGGAAAAGATAGCCTTTTGTGAAAACGAATCTGCCAAAACGGGATTTTTAGCTTTTGCTTTTGCAGACAAAGAGGGAAATAGTACTGTTATGAATTTAAAAAGAGAATCAACAAATGTTTATGACCGAGAGTACTTTCAGACGGCTTTAAACGGCTCCCCCGCAACGTCAGATTTAATTATTAGTAGCGCAACTGGAAAGTTAGTGTTAATATATGCTGCTCCTGTATATAAAAATAATGAGGTTGTTGGGGTTTTATATGGTAGAAGGGACGGCCAAGCCTTGACTGACATGGTTAAGGATATTACGTATGGAAAATCAGGATATGGTTATCTAGTAAACAATAATGGGACTATAGTAGGACATCCCAACATGGATTTTGTTTTTAACCAGCTTAACTTAGTTAACGCACCAAAAGACAACCCAGAATACCAAGATTTATCGAATATAATGGCAAAAGAAGTTTTGTTAAGACAGCCAGGAAGTAAACTATATAAGTTTGGAAGCACAAACCATATGCTTGGTTTTGCCCCAGTAGAAGATAGTCCATGGATTATAGTAATAAGTGCGGAAGAAAAAGATATATTATCTCAAGTTAATGTCCTTAAAAATGTTCTTATAACGCTATGCTTTGGTGCTCTTATAGTAGGCATAATCATTACATATATCTTTAGCGGGAAATTAACAAAACCAATCATCCGGATAACAGAAGCTGCCAAACAAATTGCAACAGGAAAATTTGATGTTCACTTATTAGTAAATTCCCGAGATGAGGTTGGACAACTAGCACAAGCTTTTCAATTGACGATTGATCAATTAATAAATTATCAATCTTATATTGATGAATTAGCAAACTCTCTTCTGAAAATTTCAAAAGGAGACTTGACCTTTGAGCTTGAAAGAGATTATGTTGGTCAGTTTAAAGTATTAAAAGACAATATGCATTCACTTCTCAAGAATTTAAATAATACATTATTGGAGGTTAACCAAGCTTCTGTTCAAGTATCTAGTGGCGCTGATCAAGTTTCCTGTGGCGCACAAGCCCTATCACAGGGCACAACGGAACAGGCCAGCTCAATAGAGGAGTTATCCGCATCCATTGCGGAGGTTACAGAACAAATCCGTCAGAACGCAGAAAATGCCAAGTTAGCAAATGAGAGCGCAGAATTGGCTGGTAAAGAAATCTTTAAAAGCAACGCAGAGATGACGCACATGGTGGAAGCCATGAATCAAATCAATGCTAAGTCAGCTGAGATTTCAAAAATTATCAAGGTTATTGAGGACATCGCT
>JAQSXG010000541.1 GCA_029256785.1 Neobacillus sp. | reverse complement strand
GGGGTCTCCCCTGCCCCTTACTCCTGCAGGAGTCTCGTGCCTTCCACTCCAATCAACAGGGTTACAAAATCAACAATATTTTTTTAATACCTATTTTTGAAGTGATAAAAAATCCAACATTCTTTTTAAAAAGTTTTAATGAAATCAAACTGAAGATGGGGTATAATTACTACATATTTCGATAAATTTTGATGGATTTTTTATAGATGCTTTTGATAATGAATGAGGAGTTGTATCCATTTGAAAATTCAAGACCCGGTGAGGATGAATATTGCTGATCCTCGGATACAAACAAACGAGCGGTCTGCTGCCAATACTGCTTCTTTTCAAAGAATTATGAGTACGTATTCCAAAGAACTCACGAAGGATCACCTTCATCAGTTGTTGCAAAATATTGACCAGCAGGGATTGCAGCTAAGTGAAAAACCTACGTTTATGGAACTTCGGAAATACAAGGACTTGGTCAAACAATTTATGGGTGAAGTAACAAAGAACGGGGTAGGCTTACACCAAACAGAAAGCTGGGACCCGTACGAAGGAAACAAAACACTAAAAACGATTCAGACTCTTGACCGTAAATTAATTGAATTAACCGATCATGTGCTAAAACAACAGGATAATGGTCTATCTTTATTAGAAAGAATTGGAGAAATTAAAGGCTTACTGATCAACCTCTATACATAAGCTTTGGATGCTTAGAGGTCAGCTGAGAGGAAGATAAAAGGTGCAAAACTATATAACCGAGATCCTTTTAGGTCTCAATTTCATTGGCGTTCTCTACTTGGTCATTCGTAATTCTACCCGCCAGGAAGCAGCAAACGAGGAGGAAAACCATCAAGCATTTCTTGTTAAACAACAACTGGTGCTACGTGAAATATCTGAGTTAAGAGTGAATGTAGAGGATTTTCATCAATCGGTAAAACGAGAGATTAAACAATTGCGAGCGGAAAGAAAAGCATTTGAAGCATCTCTTCAAATAGAAAAGAAGAAATCGAAGCAAGTTGAAAATTTATTCCTTAATGACCGCTACAAGGAGATTTTTGACCTACAGCAGCAGGGTTTATCGGTAGAAGAGATTGCTAATAAACTTGAAAAAGGTCACGGCGATGTTGCCTTAATTTTACAGCTTGCTGCCCAGGAACGTAACTAAGAAAGGGGCTTTACCATGTTAAGAGGTTTGTATTCAGCCGCTTCAGGGATGTTTTCCTTGGAAAGAAGGCAAGAAGCTTTAACAAATAATCTAGCAAATGCGCAAACACCAGGTTTTAAGAAGGATGATACCGTTCTACGTGCGTTCCCAGAACTTCTTATCAAACGTATTCAGGACTTTAATGGGAACGGAAAGGTACCCGTTGCCGGTGAAATTCAAATACCTGGACAGTCAGTTCCAATTGGTGAACTTTATAATGGGGTATATCTTCAAGAACGAATCCCGAGCTTTAATCAAGGGCCACTTGTGGAAACAGGCAGTCCATTGGATATTGCCATCGAAGACCAAGGAATCCCGACACAGGAAATCAACGGCCAGCAAGTTAAGCCGTCCGCATTCTTCGCTGTTCAGCTTCCTGACGGAACCGTGGGATACACAAGGAACGGTAAGTTTGATGTCGACGACGCAGGTCAGCTTGTAACCTCTGAGGGGTATCGGGTGTTGGGGGCAAATCGCCAGCCGATCCAGTTCCCTGCAGGAGTACAAAAAGAGGATTTGTCTATTAATGCAGAGGGCCAGCTAGTGGCCTATGCAAATGATCCAGCAAGAATGGCAAATGCTGGCCAAATTGGCGTGGCATTAGTAGGGAATCCTAACGAGCTTCATAGAATTGGTGGTAATGTCTATGAATCTACTGAGCCCGTACCATTTATTCAAGATGACGGAATCAATCCAGGAGTTGCTCTCCATCAAGGCTTTATTGAACAATCAAATGTCGATGCTGGACAAACGATGACCGATATGATGATCACGGTTCGTGGATATGAGGCGAATCAGAAGGTGATTGGTACTTATGATAACTCATTGCAACAGCTATACTCTGTTGGGAAAATCAACGGTTAAACTAACGTGAACAGGAGAAAAATAAATTGAACACGTCTCTATTAATATCATCCAGCGCCTTACAAGCCTACCAACAAAAAATCGATACCGCTGCAAATAACGTAGCGAATGTTAATACGACAGGATTTAAACGGAAAGACCAAAGCTTTTCGGAAATCCTAGCTTCACAAATCAATAATCAGACCCGTGCGAATGCGGAGGTTGGTCGTCTCACTCCGAACGGGATTCGTGTCGGTTACGGTACCCGTACAGGGCTTACCCAACACGATATGACACAAGGACAACCCATTGAAACAGGTAATCCATTGGACTTAATGATTCAAGGGAAGGGCTTCTTTCAAGTAGGCTATCCTTCGGCAAATGCAGGGGGAGCTAACGAGGTTCGTTATACACGGGATGGTAATTTTCATGCGAGTCCCAACCCTGATAATCCAAGAAACTATCGACTAGTAAATGCCAATGGCGGTTTTCTTTTAGACCAAAATGGAGCTCCGATTGAAATAGATGGTCAATATGAAGTGAGTTTCCAACCGAATGGTCAATTATTGTTGAAAAATAAAGCTGGTCAGGGAGTGCCTTTTGCTTCTGCTCAAGAAGTGGGGATTGTTGAGATTCAAAACCCTCAGAGCCTACGCAATATGGGTGGAAATGAATATGCAGTTGATCCAGCATTGCTAGCGGATGGAACACCAATTACTGACTTTGTGAGAATGATGGCTCCAGGAGAATCACAAATTTCTTCTGGCTATCTAGAAGGTTCGAACGTAGATTTGGCGAAGGAAATGGTAGATTTAATGGCAACACAGCGAAGCTTTCAAATGAACGCACGTGCGATTTCTTATGGTGATCAGATGCTTGGGATAGCAAACGGCATCGTAAAATAAACTTTCCAAGTTTTGGAGACGTGTACCTTGCGTCTCTTTTTTACTATTTTCGGTATTTGGATAATAAGGAAAGAAATCTCTTAACTTTTTATTATAGTTACCGATAATAATAGATAAAGCCCATTTTTAGGAGGGATTAACAGATGATTAGTAACAATACGATGCGAATTAGTGGACTTGCTTCTGGGATGAATACAGATGAAATCGTCGCAAATCTTGTCAAAGCCCAAAGCTACCGTTTAATAAAAATGCAACAAACAAGAACGCAAACAACCTGGAAATCCGATGCTTATCGCGACGTCAATAAAAAGGTAGATGAGTTCCGTAAATCAATGGAAAGCTTGCGTTTGCAATCAACCTTTAACAAACAGGCTGTTACGTCTAGTGATTCCCGAGTCGAAGTAACTTCGGCAGGTACTAGTAGTCAAACCGATATTAAAATTTCCGCTGCGACCTTACCAAGCTCTGCGAAGCCAGCAACTGTTAGTTTCGATAGCAAGATAGTAAGTGGGGCATCACCAATGGGAACGGACTTATCATTTAAGCTCAACAATGTAGATATTACTCTTACTGCTGACATGACTTTTGATCAAGCAATCGCAAAAATTAATGAGTCCAGCGGGAGTACAAATGTCAAAGCGGCTAATGTGGGAGGTTCGTTAGTACTTACCACATTA
>JAQSXG010000540.1 GCA_029256785.1 Neobacillus sp. | reverse complement strand
GCTTTAACAAAAGTTTACTCTTGGCGAATCAAAACCCATTTTAAAATAAAAAATTAGGGGGAAAATTTATCATGAAAAACTTAAAAAGAGCATTAGCTGTAATTTTGTCAATTGCTATGTTGGGGATTCTACTTGTTGGTTGTGGTGAGACTAAAGCCGATAATAAAGCAGCAACACCACCCGTAAAAGAAGCGAAAGTTCTTACTGGTGGTGGCTCTAAGATTATCTATGTTATTACTCCATCGCATTCTAATCCTTTCTTCAAGACGGAAGCAGATGCTGCCGCTAAAAAAGCGCAAACGCTTGGTTATGAAGTAAAAACTGTTTCACACGATGATGATGCGACAAAGCAGGCAGAATTGTTTGAAAATGCAATATCTGATAAAGCTGCTGCTATTATTTGTGACAATGCTGGTTCTGATGCTACGCTTGCAGCAGTACAAAAAGCTCGCGACAACAACATTCCAACGTTTTTGATTGACCGTGAAATCAATGGTAGCGGTATCGCAATTTCGCAGATCGTTGCTAACAATTATCAAGGTGCAAAATCAATCGCAGAAGTATTTGTTGAAAATATGGGTGAAAAAGGTAAATATGCAGAATTACTTGGCAAAGAATCTGATACAAACGCAGGAGTTCGTTCTGGTGCATTCCATGAAGTAATTGACCAATATCCAGACATGAAAATGGTTGCCAAACAAACTGCAAATTGGGAACAAACAGAAGCTTATCAAAAAATGGAAACAATTTTACAATCCAATCCTGATATCAAAGGCGTTATCTGCGGTAATGATACAATGGCTGTAGGTGCAATCGCGGCTATTAAAAATGCTGGATTAAAAGGTATTGCTGTTATTGGTGTTGATGGTTCTGATGAAGCTGCTGCTGCAATTAAAGACGGAAATATGACAGGGACAGCACTGCAACAAGCAGCGTTGATTGCTGAAATGGCCGTACAACAGGCGGATAATTATCTGAAAAATGGTACGACTGGTTTAGATGAAAAACAATTGGTAGATTGTGTTGCTATTACGAAAAAGAATGTAGATAAGCTTAAAACTTTTGTTTATACTGAATAATCAATATTTTTAAAATTGTTCAACAATGCAAAGGATAGGAGTCTGTTTATGAACAAACGTGCAATAGCAATTTCAATAGTGTTATCTCTATTTATGATATTTTCCCTGACTGGTTGCGTGAAAGTTGTGCAGATTGGACATGAAGGAGAATTAACTGGAAATGTCGCATTTAATGCAACTGAAAATGTAGCTGGGATTTGGCAATCAAAAGCAATTCCAGAACTTGAAAAAAAAGCTATTGATTTGCCGAAGTTCCTGAATGAATCAAATGGTGATCTGAAATCTTTGGCAAGTAAATATGGAAAATATTCTATGGGGAAATCTGGCGAATTGAGTTATGTCGTAAAAGGAATAGGGAAAGTAACTGAGGTTAATCAAGAAAAGAAAACTGGTTATATGACAGTAAAACTAAATGATTATAACGGACCTACAGTAATCAAACTTCAGATCGGTAGTGTTTATAGAGGTTCTGCGGTCCGTGATTCTCTAGATTTCATTAAATATGAAGATTATAAGAATCAAGTGGAGTGGGCCAAGGTTTCTCAGAGTGTTCATGATGTGATTAATTCTGAGCTCATTCAAAAAAGTGATCTGGATAGCATAACAGGTAAGGACATCAGCTTTGTTGGATGCTTTAGTGTGGATAAACCAAATGAATTGCTGATTACGCCAGTTGAATTGACGGTGCAATAGGAGGCATGCGAAATGGATACGAATGTAAAAACAAATCAAAATGTTTGTCTGCACGTGGAAAGTGTCTGTAAGATTTATCCGGGTACAAAAGCTCTGGACAATGTGTCTTTTGATGTGCATGCAGGGAAAGTAAATGTTCTGATTGGTGAAAATGGTGCAGGAAAGTCTACACTGATGAAAATCATAGCAGGTATTGAGCAGCCGAGTACTGGTGAAATATGTATGGGGGATCAAAAATTTGGCTGCTTTAAAGATGTTACTGAAGCGAGAAAACATGGGATTGGTATCATTCACCAAGAATTAAGTTTGTTTCCAAATCTCAATGTGTATCAAAATATCTTTATGGCAAGGGAAAAAACTGCTGGTGGAATAAAGTTAGACAATAAGCAACATGTCGAATATACCAAAAGGGTTTTAGATAAGTTGGAACATCCGTTGAATCCGAATACATTGATTGGTGACCTTCGGGTGGGGCAGCAACAAATGATTGAAATTGCTAGAAATCTAATCCAAGATGACCTAAAAATTCTTATTATGGATGAACCTACATCATCGCTAAGCGCACAAGAAGTAGAAGTTCTCTTTAAAATTATGCATGAACTGACAGCTGAAGGTATTTCAATCGTATACATTTCGCACAAACTAGAAGAAATTATGAAAATTGGTGATTATGTCACGATTTTACGGGATGGAAAACTTGTTGCGAACGCTCAGGTTAAGGATGTTGATGTTCAGTGGATTGTAAAACAAATGGTCGGAAGAGGTAAGTCATATCCGATGCGTGCAAAGACGATTGACTGGGTAAATCAGGAAGTCGTATTAGAAGTAGAAGACTTAACTTTGCGCAAAAAGGGTGGCGGATACCTACTCAATCATGTGGATTTTAAACTGAAAAAAGGCGAGATTCTTGGAATTTATGGTTTGATGGGGGCTGGACGTACTGAAATTTTTGAGTGTATTATGGGGCTCCATCCAGAGCATACCGGGACCATTAAGCTAGATGGGCAGGCACTAAAAATCAAGAATGTAGCACAGCAAATCGAACGTGGCTTTGCATTGATTCCGGAAGACAGACAGCGAGAAGGGTTAGTTCAGACGATGGATATAGGAAAAAACATATCTCTTTCCAGTCTGAAAAATTACGCAAAAGGTATTTTCTTAATAGAAAAGGAAGAAGCAAAAAATGTAGAAGAGCAGATTCATGATATTCATATTAAAGTAGCGGATAAACGCCTTCCTATATTATCTCTTTCTGGCGGTAATCAGCAAAAAGTGGTGATTGGCAAAGGGATTCTCACGAATCCGAAAATCTTGCTTTTAGACGAACCAAGTAGAGGAATTGATATTGGTGCTAAAACAGAAGTATTTGAAATTATCAATCACTATGCGGACAAAGGACTTTCCATCGTTGTAATTTCTTCCGAGTTACAAGAAATCATGGCGATTGCTGATCGGATTATTGTTCTTTCAAATGGGATCAAAACAAGTGAACTGGATAAGGGCGAAATCACAGAAGAAAAGCTGGTACTTGCATCGTATGAAGGGCATGGTGGTCGGTAGGTCTATCATTAAAGTCTAATAGTAAAAAGCAAAGGGGCACTTTTAAACGAATCGAACCTATTTTCGTGAAGTTGATAGGGGTGCTCTTTTATCTTGATTTTTTGCAAACTCCTTTTATATTTATTTTGTATCTTGTGCATAACGAAAGGAATGGATATTACTATGAAAACAAAAAATTCACTAGTCTTGGCTTTATTAAAAGGGCGGACTATCATTGTTTTGGTACTTCTATTAGCTTTTTTTAGTATAGCTACCCCAAATTTCTTATCGGCTAATACATTC
>JAQSXG010000539.1 GCA_029256785.1 Neobacillus sp. | reverse complement strand
TGGGAAAACTAATATTAAATGGGGTGGCTTTGTAAGAGATATAGATAAATACGATGCTGACTTTTTTGGAATTTCTCCACGAGAGGCTGAGTTGATGGACCCGCAACAGAGAATGTTTATGGAAACTGTGTGGAAGACCATTGAGGATGCAGGTTATAAATCATCGGATTTATGGGGAAGTAATACAGGGGTATTTGTTGGTGTAGCTACGTTCGATTATGCGGAATTATTGAATAAGAATAAGGAAGATGTTGAAGCACACACATCTACCGGGTTATTCCATTCTGTTTTAGCAAACCGGATATCTTATTATTTTAATTTCCACGGGCCTAGTGAGCCAGTAAATACGGCTTGTTCCAGTTCCCTTGTAGCTATTTATCGTGCTGTGGAAGCATTAAGAAACGGAAGTTGTGAAGTTGCCATTGCAGGTGGCGTTAACGCATTAATAACTCCAACATGGTTTGTTTCTTTTAATAGAGCAGGAATGCTGAGTACAGACGGACGATGCAAGACTTTTGACGAGAATGCTAATGGATATGTTAGAGGAGAAGGAAGCGGTGCCGTTTTATTAAAACCTTTAAGCAAGGCAATTGAGGATGGCGACCATATTTATGGAGTTATTCGTGGTTGTAGTGTCAACCATGGTGGTCGTGCCAATTCACTAACGGCTCCAAATCAGAGAGCCCAGACAGATTTGTTATTATCAGCATACAGACAGGCAAAAATCAGCCCGGACAGGGTAGGTTACATTGAAACACATGGAACGGGAACAAGTCTGGGAGATCCGATTGAAATAAACAGTTTGAAAAAAGCATTTGAACAATTATATGATGATTTAGGCTTGGGGTATTTGGGCGAGAAACATTGTATTCTCGGAGCAGTAAAGACCAATATCGGTCATCTTGAAGGTGCAGCAGGTATGGCAGGTTTAATGAAGGTGTTGTTGTGCCTGAAACATAAAAAAATACCATCCAACCTTCATTTTTCAATGTTAAATCCTTATATAAAACTTGAAGGAAGTCCCTTTATTGTAGCTGATAAATGTAGTGATTGGATAGCAAAAAAGGACAGTTCAGGTATGGAATATCCAAGGGTAGCAGGAGTCAGTTCGTTTGGTTTTGGCGGGGTAAATGCTCATTTGGTTGTGGAAGAATACAAAGGAATCTTAAGTACTGTGGATGAGGAATTTGATCCTGTGCAAGTTATTTCCTTATCGGCAAAAAATGAAGATCGTTTAAGGGCATATGCGGATCAATTGCTCAAATATGTGGAATCCTTGGAGGACCTCCCCCATCATAATATAACTTTAAAGCAGATTGCCTACACTTTGCAGGTTGGCCGGGAGCCAATGGAAGAAAGGTTGGCTTTAACAGTTTCCAGCATAGAGAACCTAAATGAGAAGCTAAGACAGTATTGTTCAGGTGAATCTTCTATTGAAGGGGTTGCCAGAGGGAGGATAAGTAAAGGCAAACAGAATAACGGATTATTAGGTGATGATGAGGAGGAAGGTAAAGAATACATAAAATTATTGATTCAAAATAAAAAATTATTAAAATTAAGCCAGCTTTGGGTATTGGGCTTCGAGATAGATTGGCGTCTGTTATACAAAAAAATGCCTCAGAAGATTACGTTACCTACATATCCTTTTGAAAAACATCGTCATTGGTTTGATGGTAGCTTACGTAAAGAAAATTCAAACGATGTTAGCATTCATACTGAAAAAGAAAAAAAACTGGTTAACGATATCAGCCTTTTGAATGTAGATGGTATGATACAGGAAAGGTATACAAAAGATGATCTGAAAGGAGTTACTATGAAGGTAAATGATTTCCAAAAAATAAGTTTGACAAAACTGGAGCCGGTTAATCCTAAGACAATAGATAGCCATTTCAAGAGCGAGTCAGAAAATTTGCAGTTACAAACAATTTCTCCAGCAAGTTACCGTAGTAACGAGGCAACAGTGAATTTAAGGAAAAAACTGAAAACCTTATTGGCTGATACACTTTATATAGAGGAAAATGCAGTAAAAGTAGACATATGTTTTACTGACTTGGGCCTTGATTCTATCCTTTTAATAGAATTTGTGAAAAAAATCAATAAGGAGTTTAAAATTGATTTAAAATCAGTTAAAATCTATGATTATTCTTGTATAAATACTTTGGCTGATTACTTAGCTACAATTATAGATGACCAAGTGGTGTCAGATGGTGACATAAAAAACACTGATTCTGTTGAAAGTACAGAGATTGAAAACAAAGAATTTGAGAATAAAAAAATATCTAAAACAGCATATCCCAGAGACGATAGTTTTACTTATACACCCAAGGAACAAACAGAAAAATTGGAGCTAGGTTATAAAAAAAGTAATGACGTTGCTATTATTGGAATATCAGGTAAGTTTGCTGGAACAAACAATCTGGAAGAATATTGGAATAACTTAAAAAACGGTGTTTCTTCAATAACAGTTGTACCAGGTGATCGTTGGAATATTAACGAATTGTATGATCCTGATATAAAAGAACAAAATAAAACGAATTGCAAATGGGGCGGTTTTTTAAGCAACATTGATCATTTTGATTCGTTATTTTTTAATATATCACCAACAGAAGCTGAATTAATGGATCCTCAGCAAAGGATTTTTCTGGAAAATGCCTGGCGGGCATTAGAAGATGCAGGTTACTCTGCCAAGATTCTGAATGAAATCAAATGCGGCGTATATGTTGGGGTAATGGGGAATGATTACAATGAGTTGTTATTAAAAGATCAATCTCTCGTGAATCAGGCGAAGGCAATGACCGGAAATTCAAATTCAATTCTAGCCGCCCGTATTGCATATTTACTAAATTTAAAGGGACCTGCCATTCAACTTGATACGGCCTGCTCTTCATCATTGGTTGCAGCACATCTGGCATGTCAAAGCCTTATCAATGGTGAAACGGACATGATGTTGGCAGGTGGAGTTAGCTTGTACTTAACTGAAAATTCTTATATTAAAATGAGTAATGCTGGCATGCTTTCTTCAGATGGCAAATGCAAAACTTTTGATAATAAAGCGGATGGGTTTGTCCCAGGGGAAGGAGTCGGGGTGGTTGTCCTAAAATTGTTGGAAAACGCAATTCGGGATAATGATCATATTTATGGTGTAATAAAAGGATCCGGAATTAATCAGGACGGAAAAACTAACGGAATAACAGCACCCAGCGCAGAATCTCAAAAAGCACTTGAACTCGAGGTGTATAGAAAGTTTAATATAAATCCTGAAAGCATAAGTTATGTAGAGGCCCATGGGACAGGTACAAAATTAGGTGATCCTATTGAAGTTCAAGCGTTAAGTGATGCTTTCAAAGTCTATACAGATAAGTTACAGTTTTGCGGGATTGGGGCTGTAAAAACCAATATTGGACATACATCAGCAGCCGCAGGAGTGGCAAGTTTGATTAAGGTTCTTTTATCTTTTGCACACAAGCAAATTCCACCATCTCTGAATTTTGAGGAGGAAAACGATCATATTGGCTTTAGGAATACTCCTTTTTATGTGAATACACAGCTTAGAGAATGGAAAAGCAGTACACCACGCAGAGCGGCAGTGAGTTCTTTTGGGTTTAGTGGTACCAATGCACATTTGGTATTAGAGGAATAT
>JAQSXG010000538.1 GCA_029256785.1 Neobacillus sp. | reverse complement strand
AGCTTATCTAGGAAAAGATACTGCTTTAGCAGATGCAATAGATAAGGAGCTTGTTCTCGGAATATTTTCAGAAGATGAAAATGAAGCAAAAAAAGAATTGATCAAATTCACGAATATGGAAGAAGAAGATAAATTTATAGAAATTGATGAAAAGCGAAATCGGATGGAAGAAAGCCAAGCAATAAAGTTGTGGAATGAGATTGTAACGGGTGCGGAAAGTTTAGATGAAAAGCTGAAAGATTTTAGAGAGAAAACTAAATTACCATTAAGAAAATTAGCAGAGATAACGGGAATTAACAAAGATAAGATAAATAAAATGACTAAATAAAACGAAAATAACCATTACTTTGTCTTTCAAAACTATTAGTTTGTTTCTTTGGTAGATAACAAGACTATTGATAAAGAAAAAGGATTACGAGGCTATCATAATGAACAGAGAAGAAATTTTTGCATATGCAAAAGATAAATTTAATACTACACCGATTTACAAATGGATTAAATATCCAAACTATGCAGTGCTCCAACATGAAGCATCCGGAAAGTGGTACGGTCTTATTATGAATGTTCCAAAGTCTAAAATTGGGTTAAAAGGTGAAGGAATGATAGATATAATGGACGTGAAATGCGATCTGGGCATGAGAGAGTTTCTCAGGAATGAAGAGGGGATTTTACCTGCCTATCATATGAATAAGAAGCATTGGTTGACCATTGTTCTGGAAAGCTCCTTTCCTAAAGACGAAATTTACAATTTAATTGACATGAGCTATAGACTGACTAAATAAGAGTATCTGGTTTTTTCGGGCACCTAAAAATGGTGACTAAATTAGCACGAGAAGAAATTGGCAGTAAGTACGAAGGGGCAATCTGATTAGTTAAAATCAAATTGCCCCATAAGTATTAGGATAACTATTTATTCAGTTATGCGTCAACTTTCATGTTTTCTCAATGAGCTGTTTTCTTGGCAAAATTCAAGCAATCCAGGTAATATTCGCCGTTGTCCTGTACATAGGATCTTATTTGAATAATAGAAACTTCGATAATAACTATTCCTTTTTACTTATTTATATATGCAATTGCTGGCACTACATATAATAAAATGCCGATGGTACAAGCAATAACAATTCCCGGCTTAGCCGGAATGCCGTCTTTCAAGATAAATTCCCCCAAAAGACGCGCCAGCCAAAATGCCGATACACCCAGAAGTATATCTCTTCCCAAACTAGTAGTTGGCAATTCCTGCGAATATCTTAAGCTTATGTATGTAACTAGTATCATGAAAATGATAACCGCGACATTTAACATTTGAATGACTGCGCGATTGATGCATGACATATGCGAGAGTTCTTCCCGCCAATTCAAAAACCTAAATCGCCAGAACATAATATGGAAGAAACCAAAAGCTAAATGATAAATTCCCCCCACAATTAACAAGATTTCAAAAATCGTCATCAATACTTCCTCCTTATTAACAACCTAAAGCAATAAATCTTTCACCTCGTTCTCCTTTGTCTTTATTATTATCGTTTTTACTATTTCTTTCAAATCATATTTAGCATAGAATTAATCTATAAAAGGAATAAATCAAAAGGAGCCTACCATGGACATTGAGCAATTAAAAAACTTCTTGATTGTAGCCCAATATCAGCATTTCTCCAAGGCAGCAGAAGAAATATGCCTGTCACAATCTTCGCTTTCCAAGCAAATCGGGAAGTTGGAGAAGGAGTTTAACGTTAAGTTTTTCGATAGAACGACTCGTAATGTTCGGCTAACTCCTGCCGGAAAAGAATTTTGCACATACGCAAGAAATATCATTAGTGAAGTCGACCGGGCACAAAGACAAATGCGGGAATACATGGATATGGAGAGGGGAAGTATCGTCCTCGGTTTATTACCCATAATTAGCCATCTGGGTCTGACCTCGCTTATAGTGGCGTTTCAAAAGGCATATCCCGGGATTAAGCTGAAGTTAAGAGAAGCCGAAAGTAAAACATTAGTGCAGTGGGGAAAGAATTTGGAAATTGATGCGGCCTTTATCCCCCTTATTAACGACACAGAATTAGATCGTCTCTTTGATCTTTATCCATTAATTGAAGACAATTTGATTCTGATTACATGCAAATTCCATCCGCTAGCCAACAAACGTATAATAAGCCTTAGCGATACGTCACAAGAAAAATTTATTTTCATGCCGCATAATTCTTTTGCGCACACTATATGCATGGACGCTTGCATAAGTGCCGGGTTTGAACCGAAGATAGTGCACGAAAGCTGTAATTGGGATACGATTTCCGGTTTAGTTAGTGCGGGGATGGGGGTCTCTTTGGTCACTTCGAGGGTTGCCAGCTCGCTTCCGGAGTGCCACGATATCGCACACATCCGTCTTAAAGAAAAATTTAATGCCACCATAGCCTTAATCATACGGAAAGACTTAAACGCTGTGCGCTGCATGCGTACCTTCACAAATTTCACACTCGACTGGATAAAAGAATCTGGTTACTGAAAGAAACCCTTTGAATATTTCGGTACTCCCGCTAAACTTGTTAGACCCAAATAACCATTTCTTTGTCTTTAAATCATACTTTATTGAGGTGATACGATGAAACCAGCATTCAACAATAGTACTTATATTAAATTTAGACCTCTTTGTGTACTATTTATTATATTTATCCAAGTAATTTTAATTTACCTTACCGCAAATGGTGTCACGAGCATCATTGATGAATATAATCTTCTTCATTATGGGGAACAAGTAACAGCTAAAGTAACAAATGTAGGGGTTTACAGAGGCGTAAAAAGAATTAAATATTCATTTAGGCTAGATGATGGTAGGGAATTTTCAGGCTCTGATAGCACTGGAAGAGAGAATTTATGGGTACGATACCCCAAAAATGTTATAATAAGTTCAAAGATTAAAGTATTGTACTATCCCAATAACCCTTGGGTCAATAATCCAATAACTAATAATAATTCAAATTCTATTACAAGAGATATATACAATGATGTTGCTGTAATCATTGTTTTTGGATCTGCTAGCCTTATAATTTTTTACTTACTTATCATTGATTATAGAAAAATACATAAAAACAAAGAGTTTAAATCTTTTCTTTGGTACATTCCTAAAGATAAATAACTTAAGTGGGACAGAAGGGACGTTCATTTTTTGACAACAAGATGGTATGATCTAAGGAAGAAAAGGTGAAAAAAATGAAAAAGTTGTTGCACAAGTAGAATTGAAAAATATTTTAGTTGATAGCCCTGAGAAAATATGGAATAAAACAAAAGAAATCTCTGCGATTACAAGAGAGTTTTTTGATACATATTATCATGAAAGAAAATTTGCAGTTGCCTACGAATTAGGAAATATAAAAACATTTAGCAAACCAAAAAACCTATCTGATTTTGGTGTTTCATTTGCTCCACAATCATTTGTATATATTGATTGATTTTAGCCGCTTGCCAATAAAGGTGGGCGGTTTTATTTAGCGACAAGGAACATGCTATACTTGTAACATGAAATGATCTTTAAATTAAATGTTTAATAGCAAATCAAGTACATATGTTATTGAAAGAAAACTAATAAAGAGATAGAGAGAGTCTCTGATGTTCTTAGTAATAATATCGTCGAGAGGTAATAGATGAT
>JAQSXG010000537.1 GCA_029256785.1 Neobacillus sp. | reverse complement strand
TACTGAACTACCACCTGCTAAAGCAGGTGGGTTCAGACATAAATGTCTGCGACTTAAAGTCGCCGTTCAAGACTGAAGTCTTCTGAAAGAAGTTGTGCTCAAAGCACACTGAATTCTGACTGAACTCAGTCATCAATCTTGAAAATGTCGTCCCTGACTTTATTTGACTGGTTGGCAATATAATTACGAATGATTTCGTCTGTCACGGTCCCGACCGTTGCACAGAAATAGCCTCTGGACCATAGATGCTGTCCCCAGTACTGTTTCTTCAGCTCTGAAAATTCATCCTGTAATAATCTGGATGAGCGTCCTTTCAGATATTGCATAATCTTACTCGGTGCCAGACTGGGCGGACAGGAGATCAGTAGGTGAATATGTTCTTTACCCACGCTCCCCTGCAATATCGTGACTCCTCTTGCCTCACATCCCTGCCGGATTAGTTCACTCAGCCGGACAGCGACCTGACCTCGCAACACTTTGTATCGGTATTTTGTCACCCAGATCACATGATACTTGATATCATAGACCGCGTGACCACTTTTTTGATAACCGTCCATACTTTTCACCTCTGTAAAAAGTATGGACACAAAAAAATAAGGCTAAAAGCGGATACCGTCTAAAGACGGTGGGTTTAGACCCCGCTTTTGGAAACTAAATGATCACCATTTTTCCTTAATCCCATGCATGGCCTCTTTTTATAGGTATAGTTTAAGTATTTTACTGATCCATATCCAGCTTCTCAAAAATTATGTAGAATGCCCAATTTTTCTAGTTTCGTTTGGAATCCAAGACATCATACCAGAAAAGGATTGACAGATTTAAATAATAATGAATACAACAAATAAATTCTGAACAAAATATTAAAAGGAGTATAGAATCAGGAGAATAAGATGGAAAAAATCAGCAGGTATCAATTGTTCAGTCTAGTTATGATGGAACAAATCGGGAGTACCTATTTATGGGCTTTAGGTATAGAGGCAAAAAGAGACACGTGGCTTGTCATTTTGTTTTCATTATTACCAGGATGCGCACTTGTTTGGATTTTTACCGAACTGCACAGACATTTTCCAAATGATAATATAGCCGGAGTTACAACAAAATTGTTGGGAGTACCGCTTGGTTGGCCATTAGCTTTGATTTTTGCTTTTACCGATATTTTTAATACAACAAGGAACACCAGCGAATTCACCGATCTACTTAATATGACATTCCTTCAAAATACACCGTCAATCGTCGTTACTTTTATATTTTTAACAGCAATTATTTATATTTTATTTATGGGTATCGAAACACTTGCACGTTTAACTCAAATCATTTTGCCTATACATTTAATTTTAATTTTTATTATTTACTTTTTAGTGATCACTTCTGGAATGGTGGATTTTTCACAACTAACCCCAATATTGGAAAATGGTTTAGCGCCTATTTTGCACGCCTCATATCCTGACGTTGTCAATTATCCATTTGGGTTTTCTATTCTTTTTATGCAATTCTGGCTTTTTTCTAACGCTCAAAAATCAGTTAGAAAAGTCTCATTGCTAGCAGTCATTCTATCAGGACTCCTTCTTACATTCACACAGGCTATAATTGTTTCAACCCTTGGTGTTGCCTCATCCTCAAGATTAACACTACCTATACTTGAAGTAATAAAACTAGTCCATATTGGAGATATATTCACTAATTTTGAAGTTCTAGGAATTCTGTTAATTTTAGTTGGCGGTTTTTATATGGCAATCTTTAATATACTTTCGGCATCTTTAATTCTGTCAAGCTTATTTAAAGTAAATGATTACAGATGGATTCTTGTTCCATTAGCGGTTTTTATTCTTTGGTATTCTCGGATTTATGAACCCAACTATCCATTTCATGTACAATTTTTACGAGCGCAATCTTGGCAGCAATTTGTTCCACTTTACAACTTTATCCCAATAGTTCTGTTAATTATCTATTGGCTAAAAAAACAGTGCACAAAATGATGTGAGAAATAAAACAACCTTGCAGGAGGATATGATGCTCTATAAAATTCTTTATCTTATTCAAGAAGCGCTGAAATACGGTATTGGGCAAGCATTTATTGCCTTCGGGGCTTGGCTCTATGTACTCATTCTGATTATCGTCGCCGTTTATTATACCTTTTTGAGCATAATTAAGTTCTTTTCAGAGACTAAATAAGGAAAACAAGTCGACAGTTTTGAAAAAACCTAAGATCTCTTTCTCAGTTTTTCTTAATCGGTTTAAGCTGCAACCCAGTATCATAAATTGTGGTTTTCACTTTAACCTTAAAAGCCTCATTAGGGAAATAATCTATCCATCCATCTTTTATTTTTTTCCACCGCGTCGGATACTTTTTTTCATAAGCACGACCAAATCCTAAAATATCGGTCTTTAGTACTTTCTGCGATTTGATCACTGCTGAATGAGTGTCCTTTTGAATAGACGCCCTAAATTGACGATTAATTAAACTCAGCTTTTTTGGGTTCGAAACATCAGTAGTATCATCAACTTCCGCTATATTCCCTTGAGCTTGGATATAAATATTAAATGTTGTTTTTCCATTTATTATCGTCGGAGTTATTTTGCATTTAACTTTCGTTATATCAATAGATATGTAATCATTTTTACTTTCAAGGGAAGGAACAAGAATAGATCCTCCCTTACTTGCATCGATTAAATAATTCAACCCTCTTGTTTCCTTATTATTTAAGTACCCCTTCAATTTGTCCTTTCTAAAAGCAGCAGTTCCAGAAAGAACAAGTCCTTGTTTTACTACGGATTGATTATCTTGACCAGAAATACTTTCTTGCTTTTGAATGGTAATTACCCCGGTTACAGGATTTAATCCATCAGTTGACACTTTCCTGATAAAATTGTATGTAGTGCTTGAAGTCACATTCAATTGTTCATATTGAGCTTTAATAATTCCCTCCAAATAGGATGCTTGAACACTTTCAATTCCATGTTTCGCCTTAATTACTTTGTTGACTTCGTCCTGAGTCACAGCAAGCCAGGTACTTTGACTTACCTTATGCGTTCTTAATACATAGTCCAACAAATCACTTAACCCAAAACGTGCCGCCTTCTCGCCAACAATGATAACCTTCAAATGAGAAAAAAAGAGTCTCCTGTCTATTTTTCTTTCAGCTTCATTTATTGCACTGACAATACTGTTCCCCGAACCAGTAATGACATCATATGGTGCCTCACGACTACCTCCTTGCTGGCTGTTAAGGGCACTGGGTCTTATCACTTGTAATGTTAAATTAATTTTTCCCGTTTGAACGTTCTTATCAACCCCCATTGCCAGAACGATGGCCAGTTCATTCAGTTCAGTCTTGTCCCAACACCCTGCCAAAGGTACGAGTACAAAAACAATGATAAAAATACTAATAGTCGTTTTTTTAAGCAACGTTATCCTCCTTTTCTTTTTCTTAAACCGGGTTTCTGAAAATAAGCTTGACGATTTGATTTCTTCCATGTTGTGGATTGAGGTCTGCGCCTCATAAACCATATAGGAAATCTTATGAGTGTATCCTTCAATTCGCTCCAAAAGGTCGGCGCTAAAGGAGCCAGAAAAGGAGTTCCAAAGCTTCTTAATGAACACATATGAGCCAAAATACATAATAATCCGATAACCACTCCATATAATCCAAAGGATCCG
>JAQSXG010000536.1 GCA_029256785.1 Neobacillus sp. | reverse complement strand
TGTAGGGATGAATCAATCTGTGAGTTTTCCAGCAAAGTTTTAAAAAAAGCCCAAGCAAAAGGTTAATTTGCTTGGGCTTTACTTATTTTCTATCCTATTCGCGTTCTTCTAATCCTTCCGGAACATCAATAATTATCATGTCTGCTCCAATTTTTTTAATATGCTGCCAAGGTACTCTTATTTCTTCTCCTTGTTTCCTGAAACCAAACCATTTTAATGAAGGAATTAAAAGAGCCTGTATTTGTCCAGTCCCTTCATTTATTTCAAGATCCGTTTGCCCTAGTACGCCTAGCCGCTCCGCTTTCTTTACGTCAACAATTTCTTTTCCACTTAATTCACTTAACCTCATATACTTAACTCCCCTCGTACCCTTTTTTATTAGTGTATCGATGGAAGTCCAAAAATAGAATAAAGAAAAAACAGCTCAAAGTTTGAACTGTTTTTTCTTTCTATTTTAAGTTTGATGGAAACTCACCATTCGGACTGATTAAAGAGACAGAGTATTTATCATTAAAGACAGCACGTGCCATGTCATTTACACTCTGCTTGTTAATGAGATCAATTTGTTCAATAATTTCATCAAGTGAACGATGACGTTTTAATAAAAGCTCATTTTTACCATTTCTGCTCATTCTGCTGTTTGTACTTTCTAAACTGAGCATCAAACTTCCCTTTAGTTGCTCTTTACTGTTTGTCAGTTCTTTGTCGGTAATGCCATCTTGCTTTAACTTTGCCAGTGTTTCCTGAATGGTATCAAATAAGACGTCAAGCTGCTTAGCTCCTGTCCCGCCATAGACTGTTACTACCCCATTATCCTGATAGGCAGAATGATAGGAGAAGACGGAATATGCTAAGCCTCTCTGCTCACGAACTTCCTGAAATAGCCTGCTACTCATGCTGCCACCTAAGACATTGTTTAAAACAATTAGGCTATACATATCATCATGCCCGACCTTTAATCCTTCAAATCCTATACATAAATGAGCTTGCTCCGTATCCTTCTTCCGAGAAAGACGATTAGAGTGAAAAACTGGCAGGTTATCTGCTGCTTCGTTTTTTCCGCCCATATAAGAGCCAAAGTACTTCTCAACCTCTTGAATAAAGTTTTCAGTAATGTTGCCTGCTATGGATATAACTACATTTTCAGGAGTATATCTTTCATGAATGTAGTTTCTGAGTGTTTCTCCGGAAAAAGTATTTAATGTTTCCTCGGTGCCTAATATCGGATAACCTAGCGGATGATCTTCGTATATCGCACGACTCAATAAATCATGAACGATATCATCGGGAGTGTCCTCATACATTTTAATTTCTTCTAAAACAACATTTCTTTCCTTCTGTAGTTCTACTTCATCAAAGGAAGAGTTGAAGAACATATCAGCTAATACATCTAATGCAAATTGGGAATGAGTATCTAGTACCTTTGCATAGTAGCAAGTATATTCTTTCGAGGTAAAGGCGTTAACTTGACCGCCGATACTGTCAAATGATTCAGCAATTTCTTTAGCCGTTCGTGTCTTGGTTCCTTTAAAAAACATATGTTCGAGAAAATGCGAGATTCCGTTTGTTTGAGGATCTTCATTTCTTGACCCAGTTCCAATCCATACACCAATGGCTACAGAGCGAACGTGGGGTATATTTTCTAATACGATTCTTACTCCGTTTTTGCATGTATATCTGTTTATCATCGAATTCCTCCTGTTTTATACAACTGCTTTTTCAGGAAATGAAATAATCCTTTGGTTTATTTTCTCCAATATCAGAATATCTTTCCAACTTATTTCAAGATTCTTTCTTCATCAAGTAAATCAGAAACTGTGCCGATTTTTAAGTTTTTTTCTTTAATGAGTGCAATTAACCGATCTAACGATTTTGCTGTTGCTTCTGTTGGGTGCATTAAAACCATAGAACCATTATCAATTTTTGATATTACTCGATTTATTAGCGTTTCGGGTGTTGGTTTTTTCCAGTCAACAGTATCAACGGTCCACATGACAGTTTTCAATTGGAATTCAGCTGCAATCTTTACCGTCTCATCACGATAGCTTCCGCTCGGTGGTGCAAACCAAATTGGTTTTACTCCCGTTGCTGCTTCAATAACTTCATTGGTTTTCTGCAATTGAATTCTAATCTGACCTGCCGGTAATATTTTCATGTCCGGATGTGAATAGGAATGGTTTCCCACCTCATGCCCTGCGCTAACAATCATTTTAGCTAGCTCTGGGTTTTTCTTAACCCAATTTCCTTCGAGAAAAAAGCTTGCAGATACCTGGTACTTCTTTAAGACTGCAAGAATATCCGATAGATACTCATTTCCCCAAGCTACATTTATGATAAAACTGACCATCGGTTTCTCTGGATTTCCTCGATAAATTGGAGAGGGAGGCAAATCGTTAAGATGAACCTCAGGTTTCGTTTGTGTATAAATCAGCTTTTTTTCGTTAAAACGATTCGTTTTCTTCATATTCTTATATGATGCTTCTATATCAACCTTTAAACCATTATACCCTGGAATGGCTTTCCAGACTCTGTCAATTTTCGCATCGATAGGTGGTATTTCATATGTAGAAGCATTCTTTACTATACTTTGGTAAAGAGGATCTGATTGTTTCGCTGCGGGTATTGCGCTTTTTGTTAATGAGGCTACATATTTATTTACATTGGAGTTATTCACCATCATCCATGCAGCCATAATAAATAATAAAACTATACCTAACTTTTTCATTTACTTTGCCCCCTTCATACAAAATATATGTATTTAAAGGACAAGGTAGAACATTATTACTGGGAACACATAAGTTACCAATTCTGTTAGGCAAACATCGAAAAGGCCAGGGGTTACCCCTGACCTCCCGATGGCATTTCTGTATTATTGTTTCTGTTCAGCCTTCTCACGCTGCTCTTTAAGTACTGCCTTGCGAGAAAGATTCACTCGACCTTGCTTATCAATCTCAGTAACTTTGACTAGTATTTCATCACCAAGTTTAATGACATCCTCTACTTTACCTACACGTTCCTCAGCTAATTCAGAAATATGAACTAAGCCGTCTTTACCTGCAAAAACTTCAACGAACGCACCAAATTTTTCAATTCGTTTTACTTTACCCATGTATAGTTCGCCAACCTGTACTTCACGAACGATATCTTCGATAATCTTTTTCGCTTTTTGGTTCATTTCTTGATTTGTTGAGGCAATAAAGACTGTACCATCTTGTTCAATATCAATCTTTACGCCAGTTTCTTCGATAATTTTATTTATTTGTTTTCCACTTGGTCCGATTACATCGCGGATTTTATCTGGATTAATTGTCATTGTTAGAATCTTTGGTGCAAATTGAGATAGCTCTGTTCTTGGCTCTGAAATCGTTGCAAGCATTGAATCTAATATATGCATTCTTCCGACTTTTGCCTGTTGGAGTGCCTCTTCTAGAATTTCTCTTGATAGCCCATCAATCTTA
Organism: Neobacillus sp.; assembly: GCA_029256785.1. GTDB lineage: Bacteria > Bacillota > Bacilli > Bacillales > Cytobacillaceae > Neobacillus. The sequence continues at coordinate 200 of JAQSXG010000536.1, read as the reverse complement.
ATATCCATTTGCAAAGCAGTTACTCCTGCAGCAGTTCCAGCAACTTTGAAATCCATATCTCCCAGGTGATCTTCCATACCTTGAATATCTGATAGAACTGTATAATGTTCACCCGATTTGACAAGGCCCATTGCGATACCTGCTACAGGAGCTTTTATTGGTACACCAGCATCCATCATCGCTAGAGTACTTGCACAAAT
>JAQSXG010000535.1 GCA_029256785.1 Neobacillus sp. | reverse complement strand
CTTCTTGATAGGCAGAAACTAATCTGGTAGTTTGACCAGTGGTAACCACGTTTTCTAGGAATAAAATAACCCCACCAAGATGATAGTCCTTTACCTGTTGAGCAATTTCATCATTCATCACCGTTACATTTTTGCCCTTCCAGTTTCTATAGTCGGGCATTAGCATTTGACCGACTTTTTCTTCCATTGTCATCTGCTTGATTGCGTGACCAATAACGTCATAACGCTTTCCTGTTTCTTTTTTAATAAGAATTTCATCTTGGTTCCCTTTGAATTGAATTGAAATTCGATCACTAAAGCTACCATCAGTAACCGAGATAAACGTTTTGCCATTGTGGCCAGATAACGTCACTTCACCATCTTCAGTAACAGAGGCAACATTTTTGTTCGATGACTTCCATGTTACATTCTCTGACGCTAATAGAAACCGACCATCCTCATAGACATGAAGTGGATTCAAATCAATTTTATTATCTTTTACTTCCCGGCTTACTTGGGGTACGTTAAGATCAATCACTAAGTCCTTGATTCCTGTTGCAGCTGTTGCTTTCGAAAAAGAATTCCCAGTTAAAACGAGTGCAAATACTATAAATGCGGTGATAAATGTTTTAAAAAATTTCCCCATTTTTATCCCCCGATTCCATTTTATTTTTTATTAAAGTATTTTGTCTTTCTAGCTCTCCCCACCCATACAACAATGAGGCATCTGCATTGGATAATATTTTTCTGAAGTGGGCTATATACATTTAAAGTGAAGTTTGTTACGAAGTAGGTTTAATACTGGAATAAGGCTAAAATTCCCGTTTAAACAAACATGTGTGGGTTCTTAGTAGGTACGTTTCTCTAATTTATCAACTTCTAGACAATTTTGTGAAGTACCCTGGTGTCATTAATAATCATGATTAGGTTCAACTGTGAATTTGGATTATTCTACATCCTCCCTCCACTTATTCCTCAATTGTAGCGAAGCACTATGTATCAGACCTTCATGGTAACGCTTACAATATAATTAAAGTATAAACGGCCATGTGTACAGCGTCTATAACACATAAGACCTATAGCCCTTCTCGTCCTTCTTTCCTATATTCATCCCATACAAAAAAGGCCCCAACCCAATATAAATGGTTGAGACCTTTATCCTGCTATTGAACGAGTCCAACTGTCCGCTCCATATGGACAGTGTCCACGTGTGGTGACAGGCACCGTTAAAGTGGCTTCATACTCTCACTTTGATTCTCATTGTGCGTTGGTTCATTCTGTTTTAAAATGTTCTCAAGTTCACCCTTGTCACCTTTTGCATTAATAATCTCGAAGATTTGATTTAGTCCTTTGCTTGTTTCGTCTTTTTCATTAGTCATGTTGTTTGCCTCCAAATGGTGTTACATGTTTTTATTATGCCCAGTTAGTTTCCTCATTATCGAAACAAGTTCAACAGCCTTATCTAAAGATACACTTTGAAGCACACTTTTTTCGTGACGAATAGCTGTGCCAAAATGATAGCAGCCTGTACCTACAAGTGAATGAACTTCATGAATATTATCCCTGGTCAGTCCACTACCAATGAGTACATCCGTATCATGACAACTTTCCTTTATTTTTACTAATGTCTCTAGTCTTGTTAGCCAATCTCCGTGACCACCAGAGGTTAGTATCGTACGAACCTGTGGGTATTGATTTAATTTTCCTGCCGCTTCTACTAAATCCTTTGAACTGTCAATCGCTCGATGGAAGGTAACCTCCATTTTTCTCGTCTCTGTAAATAATTCTTCGAGCTGCTGGAAATGGATGTGCCCTTCTTTATCTAACATCCCCAAAACAACCCCATTTGCCCCTAAGGTTTCGATCATTCGGATATCTTTTTTCATAATCGCCAGATCATCCTTCGAATAATAAAACGAATTCGCATGGGGTCTAACCATAACATTGACCGGGATGCTAACGCTGCTGACAACTTTTTCTATTAATCCATGGCTTGGAGTTAACCCGCCCTCCGTCAAACCAGAAACAAGCTCGATTCGATCTGCTCCAGATTTTTCAATTAGTAAGGCATCCTCAATCGTGGTTGCAATAAATTCAATTAACATGCTCTTCACTCCGATTCCTAATGTGTACCTACATATTAATTGTACCTAATTGGTTGAAAAATAACTTAAACAACTTATTAATGTTATTAATTGCTCACTAATTCACAAAGTGTTCATAATCACCCTATTTTCAGTGATTACAATCACTAGGAAACCGCTTGCAAAAGTTAAAATGGAGATGTAAACAATAAGAATCTCACATAAAAGTTAGTCTCACATCACTGTTTTTTGAGCTTAAAGGTTGTTCAAATAAAAGGGGTAATGGAGGAGATTTTCATGGGTAAGATAGGGAAATTTGTTAGTGTCATTGTCACTTCAGTCTTGGTTTTAAGTGCGTGTAATACCCAAAGTGAAGCTGGTGAAAAGCAAACGGTAAAAGCAAAGGAAAACACAACATCCCAGGTATTCGAACCCCATAAAGATCTGAATCAGCAGCCTACTCCGCTAAAAATGGAACGTGTTGGTGAGCATGAAGTGAATGTTGAAATGACAGCCCAGATTACCGATATTCCGATTACAAAAGGAAATATCTACAAGGCTTGGACAGTTAACGGAGAAGCACCAGGACCAGTAATTGTAGTAAATGAAGGCGATTTGATCAATTTCACTTTAAAAAATATTGATCCTGCCATCCCGCATAGTATGGACTTCCATGCCGTGCATGCAGCACCGTCAAAGGATTTTATTGATGTAATGCCAAATGAAACGGGTACCTTTTCTTATCCTGCTAACAATCCTGGCGTATTTATGTATCACTGTGGTACGAAGCCAGTTTTATCACATATTGCAAACGGAATGCACGGAACAATTATCGTAAAACCAAAGGATGGCTACCCAACAGACTCTGAAGTAGATCGTGAGTTTGTAATCATCCAAAATGAATGGTATAAATACAACGACTTAAACGACTTTACCAACGGAACACCAAGCAATGTCATCTTCTCTGCCAAAGCCTTAAAAGAGGGCGATGTTAATACAAACGGAACAGTTGGTGCGTTAGTCGATAGCCCATTGCTTGCCAAAGTAGGCGATAAAGTAAGAATTTACGTGAACAATATTGGACCGAATGAAGTCAGCAGTTTCCATGTGGTTGGTACCTTGTTTGATACCGTCTATGTTGATGGAAACCCCTTTAACCTTATGAAGGGCCTGCAAACGGTTATGCTACCTGCTAGCGGCGGAGCAGTTGTTGAATTCACGGTCACGAAAGAAGGCAGCTACCCAATCGTTACCCACCAATTCAACCATGCAACAAAAGGCGCTGTCGGAACACTGAAAGTCACCAAAGACGGCATGGACGATGGCAGCGAAACCATGTCACACTAAACCTAAAAGTACCAGAGGAAATTGAGGTGCACCCCAACAGTTAGAGTAAAATCTTACTTTCGGGGTGCTTTTTTATTTTGAAAGATCCCTAAACTGAAACAGCAGAATCCTGTCGAAAATATTTTTTAGCATCCTGACAAATTTCTTCAATTCTCACAAAGAGCATTTGGTATGGTAGTAGAAAAATAATAGATTGAGGTGCTCCGATGTACTTTGAAATATTGTTAGACGCCGTTCTAGGTGATCGTCAAATCTTTCATATTATTGAA
>JAQSXG010000534.1 GCA_029256785.1 Neobacillus sp. | reverse complement strand
CCTTTACTATCTACTAATTTTATTTGTTTATTTATTAGTGAAACCGCCGTCAGCAATAATTTCAGCACCTGTTACATAAGAAGATTCATCGGAAGCTAAGAACAATGCAACTGCTGCAATCTCACTAGGCTTCCCGATATGCCCTATTGGAAGTTGTGAAATAATATTGTTCCGCATTTTATCATCACCGTGCACAAATTCGGTAAACGCCTGTGTTTCCGTTGGACCGGGGCTTATTGCATTTGCTCTAATACCCTTTTTAGCAAGCTCTCCTGTGAACGAACGTGCCATGGACCTGACCGCTGCTTTCGCCGCATTATAGATTATGGCATTTTTTCCACCCTGAAAACCTGCGATGGATGATATTAGAACAATTGAAGATTTATTCGACATAAAAGGAAGTAACTTCTGTACTGTGAAAAAAGCCGAAAAAACATTTAGGTCCATTACCAAATGAAACTCCTCAGGAGTAATTTGGGGAATCGGGTTTTGCGGTCCATTACCAACAACTGGTAAAATCGCCTTAAGTTTACGCCCAGTCTTTTCTACCGATTCTGCTATCTTTTCTAAATCCTTTACATCTGTTGCATCAACTTTAAGAATATCAACTACCTGACTGTTTCCTTCATATACTTTTTTTGCAGTTTCAATATCAAAATCTGCCACAATCAAATCGGCACCTTCACTTATGAAACGTTCTGCGATAGCTCTTCCAATTCCATTCGCTGCACCCGTTACAACGCACAATTGTTGATCTAATAATTTACTCAAAAATTCCACCCAAACCTTTCCCACGCTACGCCGCAAAATCGTATAAACCAATGCGAACATAAAATACCTTGCCTTTGGATTAGTATGTATACTCAAAAAAACCAAAAGTTGCATTTGAGTCGTAACCGGAATAATCAACTGCAGCCAAGCCAACAAATGCTCCTGTGAAAAAGCCACCATAATGAGAATTCACATAATCATCAGACAAAATCATTGCATCAAGCTTAACAGGCACTCTATTCCAATTATTTCCGTCAAATGAGTATTCATAAAAATAATCCAAATGATCAACAACTGTCTTAAACCAAATCCATTCCGTGCCTTCAGGAATTCTTACCGCGTTACTTTTTAGAACGGAAGTGTATTTCCTATTGTCACATTCTGCAACTTCTATAACATCATTACACTCGTCGTCTTTTGTGATAAAAATCCAGGACCAATGCTCGCTGTTATAATAATTTACTAGGCCAGCCATTGCCTGATAGCAAAATGGGCTAAATTTTACCTTTGTTACAGCAGAAAACTCAAAATGCTTCCACCTTCTAGCAATAAACGAAGGGTTGAACTTATTTGAAAGTGAACCACGGCCTATCAGTTCAAGCTTCCCATCGCCAACCCTTCCCATTTCTTCAGAGAAAGGAACTCTCAACGTATTCCACTCAGCATCCAGCTTATCCGAATTAAAATCATCAAAAACAGCATTGGATTCAGCTGTCTCAGTAGATATGGCATCTTTTGGGGCATCAACCTCTTTCAAGCCACCATGCCCACCTTCAACTCTTGGCCAAAGTTCATCATCCCAATAAACCTTCTGAATGCTTGTTTCACGTCCAAGCGTACACCAGCCTCTTGGATCATAAATATTCTCGGTGTTATGGTGAAGAGGTCTAGCGCAAAGTGAGGCATAATACCATTCTCCGGAAGGGGTTTCGACAAGAGAACCATGACCTTGTTTTTGCAGATAGTGATCTGGTGTATCAAAGTTGGTTATAAATGGTCCGTTGGGCTCAGTTTCATATGGTCCAAAAAGTTTTCTTGAACGTGCTACAATTTCTTGGTGAGTCCAGATTGTGCCGCCTTGCGCTGCAAATATTAAATAATATCCATTGATTTTATATATGTGGGGTCCTTCTACAGTCTTCACATTGGTACCATTGTATACAGTTTTTGCAGTCTCCGGTTTAAGTCTCTTATTTTCCACATCATATTCCGTTAAAGTAAGCCCATTGAATGGGTTGTTATACTCGCGGTGATCCCAAGTTTGTTGAATGATATATTTCTTCCCGTCATCATCATGAAAAAGTGACGGATCAAAGCCAACGCCATTTAGCCTGATCGGTTTGCACCAAGGACCTTTTATATCATCAGCAATTGTCAGATAGTTATACATATCTTTGAACACACCTTCAACCACTTTCACATCAGTATAAACAAGCCAAAACTTTCCATCAGCATAGGACAAATCAGGTGCCCAAATACCACCGGAACAAGGGTTACCTTTCATATCAAGCAATTTGACGCTGTCCAGAATCGATGTGGTCAAATTCCAATGTACAAGGTCTTTCGATTCATGAACCCTGACACCAGGAAACCACTCAAACGTTGATGATGCAATATAATATGTGTCGCCCACCCTAATCATTGACGGGTCGCCATGAAAACCTGTAAGAACTGGATTTATGATTTTCATAATGTTTCTCCTTATATTTTAATCAATTTGCTTAATGAACCATTAGAGCCTTTATGTACGTGACACTTCTTAAATATTCTTCGTCTGTATTAAGATGCTCTACAATAAACGGCATATTTTCATCAAAGGATAATCCTTCTTCGATTAGATGCTTAATATTTATCCCTCCGTTACCGGTACTGGTTTCCTTAAAAGACAGCGTATAATCATCCCCCATCTTGACATCCTTCAGATGGCAGCTTTTTATATGCTCACCTAGTTTCTCGAAGCATTCGGTTATAAATTCCTCATTAAAGAAATATCTTCTTGGTGAAGTGATCCAGTTAAAAACGTCCATATGTACCGCAAATCTATCTCTATCCACAGACTCAAGCAACTGCAGATATTCATCTGGTCCGGTTGGGAACATCCATGGCATTGACTCGATTGTAAAATACGTATTCTTAGGGTTTACCTCATCTATAATTTTTTGAATCGTCTCTACACCCAAATTCCAGGTTTCCTTAGTAAAATTATCTTTATAAGCACCATCCCAGCGTGAGCCTCTTGCACCCATAATATTCACACAACAGCGAGCACCGATCCTCTCAGCAAGTTCCAGCTGCCCTATGGCGTACTGAATAGCCTCTTTCCGTGCCTCTTCATTTAAATCCAATGTATTGCGCCAAATGCCAACCTCTGCTATCACAAGATTATTTTTTTTTGCTTCTTTCACATACTCGTCAATAAGCGCATTATCATTTTCGTAAGTGAGCGGGAAATTGATACTTCCAAGTCCTAAGGCCTTATGTTTCTTAGCCCATTCCTTTGGACTGCTGTGTTTTAATGGTGAAGATGTCCCCAGTTTCATAGTTAATATCATGCCTTTCTATTAAATTAATGTGAATTATTAAAGAATAATTCACACTTTACAAACAAAATCAAAGGTCAGGTATGTTAATTCGTGCTAATATTACTTTTTGTAACTTTCGAGCAGCTCAACAATGCATTTTAGATCCGGAGCATCCAGATAATTATATTCGCCGCTGCCATCACCATAAACTCCTCTTTGAACCAACTTTAAGCCTGCAGCTTCCGCATTATCAACAACAAGCTTTGAATTATTCACTTGAAATGCTATGTGATGAATGCCCTCGCCTTTTTCCTCAAGAAAGTTTCTCCATGTTGAAGGTTCCTCGTTAGGCTGAATCAGTTCAAGCTGAAGCCCTGTGCCAACGTCAAAGAATGCCATCCA
>JAQSXG010000533.1 GCA_029256785.1 Neobacillus sp. | reverse complement strand
CCGAAGTCTCTTCTGCAGACAACTACGTATTTTCTACGGGCATTGAAAAGCTCAACATCAGGAGCTTTACAACCTCTACCGATATTGAGCAGGAAATCATAAAAAGTAAGGTGTGGAAAAAAGGAACGGACATTGGTCAAGCAATCCGCCATATTCTTACGGACCGATTTGCCATTGTAAATTCGTCCACTATCGTCATCATTGTCAGCGATGCAAAGACACTCAATGTTTCAAAGGCAGCGGAAGACCTGAAACAGCTGTCTGCGAAAGTAAAGCAGATCTATTGGCTCAATCCCATACACGAATCCGACTGGAGTGAAATCGCCGGTCTGGACGGTTTCAAGCAGCATTGCGTTATGCTGGACTGCAGCAACCTTGATAAGCTGAGCAGAGCTTGTGAACGGTTTTGATCGATTGCAGAGTATTTGAGAGAGATTTTCTTGAATGGTCATGGTCTGCTAATTCATTGGTTTGGCTGGTTTTGAGCAGTTGAATTTACATAAAAATGTTTTGACATCCAATCGATAAGTGCTTCTCGGTCGACTAATATTTTGCTTACTGAATCCAAATAATTCTGCGTTAGAGTTTCACTGTTCTCTTTAAATTTCATAGATATCTTTTTCTGCTCATTTGAAGATGCATCTGGGCTTGATGCCAATTCATTCTGCATGGAATACCAAAGATCAGAAGAGGCGAAATAGTAATCGGAGGACAACTGCTTTAGTTCATCCATATGTGAATCTGATAAACCAAAATCATTCTGAAATTTAATTCCCATTTTAGCTGCATTTTCTTCGTCTTCGTTCCAGAATAATTCATATAATGCACCTGCCGCTTTTTCATAGGCAGCTTTTTCCGACTTATCATCTTTAATTGAAAAAAATAATATGAGCAACAGCCCAAGTGCTAATAACAATAGGATAACTCCGACTTTTTTCATATAAGTTTTTCCTTCCTTTAGGATATCATGTCAAATATTTGTTAGTATCACAAACAGACTGCATTTGCAGCCTGTTTGTAAAGATAAAGTGTGTGTTAATTGGCACTTTATGTATCTAAATATCATGGTAATCTATCAGTTGAAATTCCTACCCATCCAGAGCCATTTGAAGAATAACCAAGACTAGCGGCTAAATCGCGGCTAAAGTCTACTCCGGCTCTATTTGTAATAGTTTTGCCGAGGTAATTAACACCTCCATTATAACCTGTTTCATATGCAGCTTGAGCCATTGGTTTTCCTAATGCTAAATCGGTGTACATTCGACGGCTACTTGGTAAACTTCCAGCAGAATCCCAATAATTGTCATCAATGCTCCAAGGCCCGGCTTCTAAGACCTTAATGCCATAAGCTGAAGTCTGTGGAGAAAGTTCAGTAGAAATATTGATCTTATAATCATTTCCACTGTAAGTTGAACGGTATTTTGTGGGTATATCGCTAATTTGCCCTAAATTTGCAAATTTTAAATATTTATCTGGTAATGCGACACAATTGGCGGAATTAGCATTAAATTGGGTTGCATACACTCTACAAGCTTGAGTTCCAGCTCGTGCTACTGACTGTTCGGAGAACTCTTCATTTTTTTGAGCTTGTATGGCAGAATCATCAGCAATGAATTTTAACATCCATTTAGTAAATTCATCACTATCCCTCAGCTTCCTGCTGATTGAACCGATATAATTATCCATAAGTTTTGTACTGCTTTCTTTAAAACTTATACTCTTCGATATATCAGTATTTGCTGATATGTCATTTTGCATGGAATACCAAAGATCAGAATTTGCGAAATAATAATCTGCGGCTAACTGCTTTAAGTCTATTATATCGGCATCGGACAATTGAAAAGCTTCTTGAAATTCAACTCTTGCTTTATCAACATTTTCTTCCCCTTCACACCAAAACAGGTAATATAACTCGCCTGCGGCTTGTTCATAATTAAGTTTTGTTTTAGTTTTCTCTTCGGCAAAGGCTGAAGAGAAAACTATTGATGACAGACACAATGCAAATACCAATATGATCGATGATAAAACGCTTAACGATCTTTTCATGATGTACCTCCTGGCAGAAATCTGCCAATATACATAAAATATAAGTTTGGATTTGACTTCTCCTTCAGCCCTCCCTTCCTTTGAATTTCTACGGTTCAGTAACTGCCTAAACCCTTAGTTTCATTATCTTAATTGCTTGTGTTTTCAACTGAACCATACCTTATTGTTCCTATATGCTAGCATAAAACGTCATCCCGTGCCGAACATTGTAATAACTTACAGTTTTTTTGTAGCGAGCGAAAATGCATCATTTAAACTCTCCTTTCTTTTCAATCCTCATTTGCATTATTCGGACACCTTGTCTTTTTCTTTGGCTGATGGGCAGAATTGCACCGTTTCTCATCGTTAATTGCTCGTATTGAAATTTTGCGACGTGATAATAGTTTACAAGATAGGATTTATGGCAGAAAAAGAAGCGGGATTTTCTCAACTGAGAAAAGATATCCGCCAGGGATCCATAAAATATTTCTTCACATTCTATAGTAACCATTTTTACTTTTCTACCAATACTTTCAAAATATAGAATACTTTTTACCGGCATACTTTTATTTTCATAGTCCTGCTTATATTGAAATGATAGGCAAAGCTTATTTGATAATTCCATGCCCTTTTTAAGCACTGTCAATACCTTCTCTGCTTCTAAAGGCTTGATCAAATAATGCAGGGGCCTTACTTCAAACAAATCCATCGCATAGCGGTCGTTACCTGATATGTAGACGATAAGAGTCATTTCATTTTTCAATTCATCTCGAATACTCTTCCCTAGCTGAATTCCGTCAAGTTTACTGAGATTAATATCCAGAAAAACCATATCATAAAATATACCCTCTTTAAGGTGCCTATAAAATTCTTCACCGGAAAAGTAAACATCTGTTTCGATCTTCTGATAGATTTTTCTTTCATAATCCAAAATAATCTCTTCAAGTTGTGCACAAATTATTGGGTCATCATCGCAGATTGCAACACGAAACATAAGTATCGATCCTCCGTTTCCATCAGAAATGATAGTTTTGGTTCTACAGGGACTAAATTAGATAGAAAGGCTTTTTATTTTCCTGCTATGTATAAGACAGAAAATTTGTGAATTTTGTTACACAAATTTCGTAAAATTGTTATAAAAAATATAATCCGACAAAATAAGCCTAAGGCATGGTTTGTCGGATTATGTGCTATACTATCTATAATTTATTTCTTTACAATCCCTTTCCGATAGTTTTTCGGCGTTACCCCTTTCAATTTCTTGAACACTTTTGAAAAATAACTCTGATCGTCAAAGCCTGCCTGCAGCGAGACGTCGATTAAATTCAAATTGGTATTGGCCAAAAGTTCGCAGCTTTTGCTAATTCTGATTTGGTTGAGATAGTCGGTGAAGGTAATCCCCATTTCCTGTTTGAACAGCATGGACAAATAGGACGGATTGGTATGGAGATGGCTTGCAACAGTCTTTAAGGAAATTTTATTCTTATAATTCTCATTCACATCCAGAATTGCCAATCGGATGATTTGGGAATTACCCGAGTAGGAGCTTGCAGCAATGGCCTGAACAATACTGTCCACCAGATTTGAAGTTAAAATGGATAACTCCTGAAAACTGACAGCCTTATTCAAAACATTCATATCATAATAGTATGCTTCCGCCTGCTCCTGGGACAAACTGGTC
>JAQSXG010000026.1 GCA_029256785.1 Neobacillus sp. | reverse complement strand
TCAAACCAAATTATTTGGATTATCGTAAACATGCTTACTATTATTTTCCCTAACTTTGTATTGTTTATCTAGCAGGAGGACCAAAAAATTGAAAAATGACTTGTATAATATAGAAAAAGTTGATATCGATAAATTTCAAAATGATTTAATTTCATGGTTTATTGAGGAGCAGCGTGAGTTGCCATGGCGCCAAGATCAAGACCCTTATAAGGTATGGGTTTCTGAAATTATGTTGCAGCAAACAAGAGTGGATACGGTTATTCCTTATTTTAATCGTTTTATTGAGTGGTTTCCAACCATAGGGGACTTGGCGAATGCAAATGAAGATAAAGTCCTAAAAGCATGGGAAGGTCTGGGCTATTATTCACGTGTTAGAAATTTACATTCAGCCGTAAAGGAAGTAAATGAGAAATACAATGGTAAAGTACCGAACACACCGAAAGAAATTGCGGACCTTAAAGGTGTAGGTCCATATACTGCTGGGGCAATTCTTAGTATTGCATACGGCATTCCGGAACCGGCGGTAGATGGTAACGTGATGAGGGTTTTATCGAGAATCCTGCTGATTTGGGAGGATATTGCCAAAGCATCTTCAAGGAAAGTATTTGAAAAAGCGGTGAGACAGTTAATATCCCATGAAAATCCTTCAGCATTTAATCAGGCACTTATGGAATTAGGCGCATTAATTTGTACACCTACATCTCCTTCATGCTTATTATGTCCCGTTCGTGATCATTGCCAGGCATTTCATGAAGGTGTTCAAACGGAACTTCCAATAAAAACGAAGAAGAACAGTCAAAGGGATGTGCAGTTGGCCGCTGTGATCCTAAAAAATGAACATGGTAAATTGCTTATTCACAAACGCCCTCAAAGTGGCCTTCTTGCGAATTTATGGGAATTTCCGAATATAGAAATTCAGCAACCAATCCTAACAGATAGAAAGCAGATTGTCGAACTGTTCAGAAATACTTATAATATGAATATTAAGCTAGAAAAAAGCATTGGTCAAATTGAACACATCTTCTCTCACTTGATTTGGAATATTACAGTTTATACAGGTGTGATTTCTCCAGAATTTCAAGTTGGTGATGAATGGAATTTTGTTACATTTGATGAAATGGAGCAATATGCCTTTCCTGTTTCCTATCAAAAAATACTTAAGCTATATAAAGAACACCGATAATTTGTACGGTGTTCTTTCATTTTCAACTATTTATCTGGGTACATTTTGAGTTAATCGTAGCTTATCTTTGTGCCGTGTGTAAAATCTGCTTCTTGGCGCTTCATACCCCCACGTGCTTCAATTTCTTCAATAATCTCTCGATGGATGGTAACTCCCTCACTATTTAAATAAGGCGCTATTTGCTGTAAGGAATGATGAAAAAAGGCAAGCTCACTGTTATCCCACTCTGATTTGCTTACCATCGATAACTCAGTCATATCGCGTCCAACGTACATATACATCTTCCTCCCACATGGGTTTTTCTTAATTAGTGTCTTATAATCAATTGTCTTCTATTCGCAGAAAAGCTAAAATGAGAACAATACATTGAAAATAAAGGGGTTAATTCAAATGACACAAAAAGTGGCACTTATTACAGGCAGTAGCAGGGGGATTGGAAGAGCAACTGCCTTACGATTAGCTCAAGAAGGCTATGATATTGTTATTAATTACGCACGAAGTAAAAAAGGGGCACTCCAAACGGCTGAAGAAATTGAGGCATTAGGGAGGAAAGCTCTAGTCGTCAAGGCAAATGTTGGGGACGTAAGTAAAATTAAAGATATGTTTAGCCAAATTGAACAGGAATTTGGACGTTTGGATATTTTTGTGAATAATGCTGCATCTGGTGTTCAACGGCCTATCATGGAGCTTGAAGAGAACCATTGGGATTGGACATTAAATATCAACAGTAAAGCTTTGTTATTTTGTGCACAGGAAGCAGCCAAATTGATGGAGAAAAATGGCGGCGGTAAAATTGTAAGTATCAGTTCCTTAGGATCGATCAGATATTTAAAGAACTATACTGTTGTTGGTGTTTCTAAGGCAGCACTTGAGGCGTTAACAAGGTATTTGGCCGTCGAATTAGCTCCCAAGAACATTGTCGTAAATGCAGTATCTGGAGGGGCTGTCGACACTGAAGCCTTAGCACATTTTCCAAATCGTGAGGAACTTCTTCAAGAGGCAAAAGAAAAAACACCAGCTGGAAGAATGGTTGAAATTGAAGATATGGTTAATTGTGTGATGTTCCTTTTGGCAGAGGAATCAAGTATGATTCGGGGACAAACGCTCATAGTCGATGGTGGAATTTCATTACTAGTTTAATTCAACTTCTTTAAAAATTTTTTTGGATAATCTCCACGGACCTTGGTCATATTAATTTCGTGGAGGTGATTACAATGGCAAAATTCAATCAACAGCCAAACAAAACTACTTCTGGAACAAACATCCAAGAAGTGAGACAACAAAATGCTCAATCAGCTGGAGCTGGTAGCCAAGGTCAATTCGGTACTGAATTTGCAAGCGAAACAAATGCTCAAGAAGTAAGACAACAAAACCAACAAGCTGAAGCTCGTAAAGGTCAAAACTCTGGCCAATCAGGTCAAGGCAGAAGCTAATTTTTTTAAAAGCAGAAGGCACTCTACAATCGTATAGAGTGCCTTCTTTTATTTGGTTCGACAAAACTTCTATTTAGTCTACATAAAAAGTCAAAGGAAATTAACAATTATTCAAGAATACATAGTAAGAATACAAAAAAGCTTCTAATGATAAGGCGGTGTGGTTATGAATCATTTTAACCATTTAGTTTCCGAGCAAATGATGACAATGGAAAAATTACTCTACCTTCAAGCGGAGCTTGAACGTTGCCAGGAAATTGAGGAACAATTGCAGATATTGCAAAATGAAACAGAACTAGAAAGCATTAAAAACGAAATTAATCAAATGAAAAGAGAATTAAAGGAAATTCAAGAAACCTTTGAAAAACAAACAGAAGAGGTCATTCAATCGTATCATGATATGTATTTGGAGCCTTCTGTATAGGTGAAACACATGAAATACATTAAAATATGCAATTTTTTTTGAAGAGTCATTGAATTCAATGGCTCTTTTGTTTTAAATTCTTTACTCAAACGTTATAATAAGAAGAAATAGGAAATGAACTTTGTAGCCTTTTGTCGTTTATTGGTATTTAGTTAAGGTTTCAAATGTGTTCAGGAATGAAAGTAGGGGAGAATCATGGGCGTACCCATCGAAGGTGTACCAATACAAATACATAGCTACAAGCATAATGGGCACATCCATCGCGTGTGGGAAGAGACGACCGTTCTGAAGGGATCACAGAATTTAGTGATTGGCGGAAATGATCGGACAATTGTAACGGAATCTGATGGAAGAACATGGATCACTAGAGAACCAGCTATTTGTTACTTTCATTCACAGTACTGGTTTAACGTAATTGGAATGATACGCGAGGACGGAATATATTATTATTGCAATATTAGCTCACCGTTTATTTTTGACAGGGATGCAGTAAAGTATATTGATTATGACCTTGATATTAAGGTGTTCCCGGATATGACATTTAACTTGTTAGATGAGGATGAATATGAGCGTCATCGCCGTGAAATGAAGTATCCTGATGTAATTGACCAAATTCTTAAGAAAAACGTGGATCAGCTTATTCAATGGATCCGCCAACGAAAAGGGCCATTTGCACCGGACTTTATTGACATATGGTATGAACGGTATTTAACCTATAGACGTTAGGGCGTAACTATACCTGTTGATTCATTGATCAACAGGTTTTCGTTTGCTACAAAAAACATTGATGAAAAGGAGGGTTAGCTTGGGCAGTGTACGCAGGTACCTTCAATTTGTAAAGCCATATCGATTCCAAATAATAATAACCATTTTGATAGGAATTCTAAAATTCGCCATTCCACTCCTTATCCCAATGCTCATTAAATATGTTATTGATGATATTATTGGGAATGGTACCCTTTCTAATAATGAAAAAGTAAGTCACTTACTGCTTATTATGGGAGTAATGCTCGTTGTTTTTGTGGTGTTAAGACCACCGATTGAGTATTATCGTCAATACTTTGCACAGTGGGTTTCGAGTAAGATTCTCTATGATATTCGCGACAAAATGTACTCTCATATTCAAAAGTTAAGTTTTAAGTATTACGCAAATACTAGAGCAGGGGAAATTATTTCTCGTGTAATTAATGATGTTGAACAAACCAAAACATTTGTTGTTACTGGGTTGATGAACTTATGGCTTGATTTAGCGACCATTGTTATCGCTATTGCAATTATGCTTTTTATGGATGTAAAACTAACACTGGTCTCAATTGTACTTTTTCCGCTATACGCAGTGTCAATTAAATACTTTTTTGGTAACTTGCGCCGACTGACTAAAAGTCGTTCACAAGCACTCGCGGAAGTTCAAAGTTACTTGCATGAACGAGTGCAGGGTATGCCAGTAATAAAAAGCTTCGCCATAGAAGAGTTTGAACAAAAGCAGTTTGATAAACAGAATAAAAACTTTTTAAATAAGGCATTAGAACATACAAGCTGGAATGCTAAGGCATTTGCTGCTGTAAACACAATTACGGATATAGCACCGCTAATTGTAATTGGGTATTCTGCTTACCTAGTTATTCAGGGAAGTCTCACACTTGGAACAATGATTGCCTTTTTTGCTTATATTGATAAGCTTTATAATCCTTTAAGGAGATTGGTAAACTCCTCGACCACTCTTACCCAGTCTTTTGCCTCAATGGATAGGGTATTTGAATTCTTGGATGTAAAATACGATATTGTTGACACACCTGATGCGAAAGATTGTGTGGATGTTAAGGGTGATGTAACCTTTGATCATGTCCAGTTTACTTATAATGAGTCAGAAGAATTAATATTAAGGGATATTAACCTAAACGTAAAAAAAGGTGAAACAATTGCCTTAGTTGGAATGAGCGGCGGAGGTAAATCGACACTTGTAAGTCTACTTCCACGCTTTTATGATGTAACGGGGGGAAGAATCCTGCTTGATGGTGTGGACATTCGTGAATTAAAGGTTCAAACCTTGAGGGATAAAATCGGCGTTGTCTTTCAAGATAATATTTTGTTTAGTGAGTCCGTTAGAGACAATATCTTATTAGGGAAACCAGGTGCCTCCGATGAGGAGGTTATCCAGGCAGCTAAGGCTGCCAATGCTCATGATTTTATCCTTAATCTGGCAAGTGGTTATGATACGAAGGTTGGAGAAAGAGGAGTGAAGCTTTCAGGCGGCCAGAAACAAAGAGTGGCAATTGCAAGAGTATTCCTACGAAACCCACCAATCCTAATCCTGGATGAAGCAACATCAGCTCTGGATCTAGAGAGTGAACATAATATTCAAGAATCACTAGATGAGCTTGCAAAGGAACGAACTACTTTTATTGTTGCTCACAGGCTATCTACCATCACCCATGCAAATCGAATTGTGTTAATTGAACACGGTAGGATAGTTGAAGTAGGAACGCATGAGGAATTAATGAAGAAACAGGGCAATTATTATAAGTTATTTCAAGTGCAACAGCTCGAGCATAAGGAAAGTGGAGATAAAGTTAAGGCTTCATTGTAAAAATAGTAGTGGGAAAAAGCCAATTGGTGTCCGAATGCAAGGTTGATTTGGACAGCCAAGTGGGACGGTCGGTTTCATCGACCGAAACTGGTATGAGACTGTGCGTTCGGTCGATGAAAAGCCAATTTTTGTCCGAATATGAGACTGATTCATAGATCTATCAAAAAAGAGACCATCATTGGTCTCTTTTTTGATGAAAAATTTCACTTTTTCATTCCACAGGTTCTTGCTCAATTGTTATTTCATTATGATGAAAAGAATGGAAACTTGTGATGAGTGTATCTAGATGTTCAACCTGTTCCCCATAATCAATAATGGAAGAGATGATCTGCATAGTATGATAAAGGTGAGGATCATTAAGGTCAGAAACTCCTTTTTGATGGGTCAAAAAGAGAGTAAATAATTCCTTGTAATCTAAACTTAGTTTAGGCTCTAATGATAAATGGTGTGTTGGGATCTTACCAATAAACTTTAACATTAGTTGTTCATGATGATAAATAATAGAGTCCAACTGCTCCTGTATTGACAGCTGAAAATCTTCTGGTAATTGAAGTAGTTCATTTTCGAAACGATGAATCCTTTTCAGTGTGTCCAGGGCTCTTTTAGCAGTTGAATTCATTTGTCTAAAGATTACGAGCTTACGTGATTTTTCTAATGTATTTTTCTTAAAATAGCTACGTTCTTCCTTATACATCGTATAAAACTGACTTATCTTTATAAGATTGTCCTTCAAATGTTCTATATCTGATTTAAGTTGGTTATGATCATAGTCATACCGTGTCCCTAAGCGAATCCATTTGATAATTTCTTCCGTTGTATGTGAAAGTTTAAAATAAAGCTTGTTTTCGTATTTTGGTGGTAAAAATACGAGGTTTACGATGAAAGCAGAAAATACCCCAATCATGATTGTTCCAAAGCGAAAACCAGCGAATGGAATAAAGTCACTTCCTGGTGTTTCCATAATTGAAATTAATGTGACAAGTGATAGTCCAATCGTATTTTCAAGTTTAAGTTTAAGGTTAAGAATAATAACCATGATGGCAGCTAATCCAATTACAATAATATGATTTCCCAATAGGAGAACAAAAAGGACTGCGAGCCCAGCACCGATTAAGTTCCCTTGAATTTGTTCGATAATGGTTAGTACAGAACGATAGATTGTCGGCTGTATTGCAAAGATGGCAGCAATTCCTGCTAATACAGGGGCGGGAGATTCCAATAATTGTGCTAAGTAGAGTGATAATACAATTGCGACTCCCGTTTTAAAGATGCGAGCACCTAACTTCATTTATTGTGGTTCCTTTCAGAGGTAAGTAATATCAATTATAATATATAATGCTAAACATCTACGTACTATACATGGATTCATATATATTATCAAGAGATTTTATATGAATTTTACACTTTCATACTTTAGTCAATGAAGTAAAATAAAAATCACGTCCGCCAATGTTTAGCGGACGTGATTTTTTATTCAGTAGAGACAGCTGGGTCTGCTTGTTCTTTAACTGGGACAATTTGCAAAAAGTGATTTTCAGGATTTATTAGTAATTCACGAAGTTGACTGGCTTCTTCTTTTTGGCCATCATTTTCAAGTAAATCTGTGTACGAAGTTAATAGCTCTTGTACATCACTTTTACCAGAGTCATTTAATTCTGTGATAGAAACCTTTGCTCCTTTTGCAATTCTTCTTGATAACGCTGCTTTCGTTAGGCCAACCTCAGGTTGATGACGGACATAAACTACTCCGCCAGTCATTCCTGCACAAATCCAAGGCCCTGGATCTCCCAAAACTAATCCGCGGCCGTTTGTCATATACTCAAACGCAAAGCCTTTAATATTTGCATTTACACCGATATTTCCAAATTCCACTTCAGGAATTGGCTGCTTTACAAATCCACCAACAAGTAAATCGGCTCCTGAAAGACGTATCCCAGCACGTGCATCAGCATCACCCTGGGCAACAAGCATACCTTTTTGTGCACCGTAACCAAAGCCTTTTCCTACCGCACCATTATAATAGTGGCCATTTTTTCCTTTGGATTTAAGAATAAAGATGTTACCTCCGAAGGAAGTCTTACCAACACCATCTTGACCGCCGCCGTTTACGGAAATAGTTATTCCTTCACTATTATAAGCACCTAAACCATTTCCAGGAATGGAGCCGTTCTTATATTTTAGTTGAACTGGAGAAAGCTGTTTATATGAACCGTCCAGTCTGCCCCGTACTCGGTGACAGGAAACCCGGCTGCCTAAGACACGCTGTTCAGAGGTGATTCGTTCAAACTCTCGAGAAGAGTTTAATTGTTCTACACTGCCATCTAAATACTCCGCTCCAGCTGCTACTTGCATTTGAACTTCTTCAAAAGATTGTAATTCAGTAGTTTTTGAAAACTGGCTAATTTCCAATGACTTAAGCAAGTAATTCAGGCTAAGCTGATTTTTTCCTCTAACTTGCTCTAATAAATCTGAACGGCCCACAGCATTCTGTAAATTAGTTACACCAATGGAAGCGGCTAGTGTTTTTAATTCATTCCCGAAGGATGTAAAGAGATTCATAATCCCAGTAACTGCTAAATCAAGCTGACGTGGAACAAAGCGGCGCAGACCGTGTTCCTTCGCTTGAACCTCTGACTCAATTTGGGTGGCAATCCCCACATGACAGGTGTCTAAATGACATCCACGGCAAGTGGTACAGCCAATAGCAAGCATCGATAGTGTTCCGAAACCAACCCGATTAGCCCCTAGAAGCATGATTTTCATCACGTCCATGGCACTCTTCATGCCGCCGTCTGCCCAAATTTCAACCTGATCACGCAAACCACTTTCGAGCAGGGCATTATGTGCCGCCTTCACTCCAATCTCTACAGGTAAACCAACATGCTGGAGGGCATGTATTCTTGCTGCACCTGTACCACCATCAAAACCACTCAGTGTGATAATATCCGCACCGGCCTTCGCAATTCCAACTGCAATTGTTCCAATATTTGGGACAACAGGGACCTTTACGGCAATTTTCGCTTGATCATTTGCAGTTTTTAACTCAAGGATCATTTGAGCCAAATCTTCAATTGAATAGATATCATGATTATTAGAAGGTGAAATCAAGTCTGAACCAAGTGTTGCATTACGCGCTTCAGCAACCTTCGCTGTAACCTTAGAACCTGGTAAATGTCCGCCCTCACCAGGTTTTGCTCCCTGGCCAATTTTAATTTCTAAAAGATTAGAAGAATTCAAGAGTTCAGCGTTAACGCCAAAGCGGCCGGATGCTACTTGCTGACCTCTGGTTTTCGGATATTTACCTAACATATCCTTTATTTCTCCGCCTTCACCATTTAAACTGACCATATTTAAGCGGTCAGCACCTTCTGCGTAAGCTCTGAAGGCTGTTTCGTTCTGAGAACCAAACGACATTGAAGAAATAATGAAAGGCAGGTCATGATCACCAACCCGAATGTCTACTTCTTCAGGAGAGACCGTTTGGTCATTCGCTTTTAATTGAATTAAATGGCGAATGGTTGTTGGGTTCGCCTGTTCTTGTTCACTAATTTTATCACGATACACACTATAATCACCTGTTGCAGCAACCTCCCCAATGGCCTTCCAAATCCGCGGGAAAAGGTGAAAAGTTTTGCCGACCCTTTGTTTATCATCTTGATAATCTTCAGCCCTAGAAAGAGCATCTGCCTTCATCGCTTCAAAATCGTTTTCCATTTCTTTTGAACCAAAGAAATTAACAATGTTTAACACTTGGGCAATTTCTTCATGTAATCCAATACTCGAGAATAAGCGGCCATAGCCGCGTAGTTCATGGATTCCAAGCGTTGAAATAACTTTTTCGAGACCCTTCGATAAAGCACTATATAAATTGATTAATGGCTTAGTAGATTCATCAAACACCGTCATAAACATATAATAAGGGCTAATTAAATCAGCACCCAATCCGAATGCTGTTACGATATCATGAAGAGAACGAATCGCCGCAGAACGTACAATCAGTGAACAATCTCTTCGCAATTCTTCAGTAACCAATGCTTGATCAACTGCTGACGTAACAAGATGCGGGTCTAACCAATAATTGTCATGCTGATGTGATGCTGCGTCATCAAGGATAAGTAAGCTTTTTCCTGCGCGAACTGCATCAACCGCCTCATTGGCAATTCTAGTTAGTGCCTCATCAACCTTTTCACTTTTAGTAAATGTAGTTGATATAAATGCTGTTAGATTTTCCTGTTGGAAATGCTGAACCACCTGGTCAAAACTTGGTTGACCTAAGGTTTCACAACAGTTATATCCTGCTTTTCCTTCAAGTAGAAGCGGTGTTGTTAGTTCAAGAATCATCTCAGTTTGTCGACTTTTGAATAATGTTGGGCGTTTACCAACAATGACTCGAGTTGAAAAATGTTCTGTTTCGCGATCACGGTCAATGGCAGGGTTTGTTACGACTGCAACACTTTCTTTGATATAATCCGCAATGTTCTTCCGCTCTGGATTAAGCGCAGCTAGCGGTGCATCATGTCCGAGCGACCGAATGGGTTCAACACCTTTTTCGGCCATTTGCTCGATTAATTGGATATGATCACGTTCCCAACCAAACGCTTTATATTGCCCATTATGAATTTTGTCCGGGTAAGTCATGGTTACGCTCTTTTTTAAGACAGGTGTATTAAGTCGTACCCTTGAATCCTGTAGATTTAGACGGCTAGAAAACCGGCGATATACTTCCTTTTGATAGCGATCTTGCTCGAAAACTCCTAAACGATCGCCATTCCATTTGAAGCCGACTTTTTCACCAGGGGCCAATGGCTTAGGATTATTTACGAATTCACTTGAAGGAATGATTCCAGGCTCAGAGGAAAACAGGTAGGAGCTCTCTGTTTCTAACATCCACAGCGGACGAAGGCCTAGTGCATCGACACTAAACACTGCTTCATCACCAAATCTGGAAATGATTCCAGCCGGTCCCTGTGCAAAATGCCCCCAGCCCTCACGCAAGTATGTGTAGAGGTCTTGCAGATCTTTTGAATATGCTTTGATTTCATTGATAATTGGCGGAAATAAGAGATCCATGGCCTCAAATAAGGAATATCCTTCTCGGCAGATGAGGGTTTCCATCGTCCTGCTGAGATCTTGTGAATCACTTCCGTTTTGAACGAGAGGAACACCAATCATTTTTGCCTCATCACGAAGTTTGGCAATGGTATTAATTTCTCCGTTGTGTCCCAGTACACTAAAGGGTTGAACTCGGAAAAAGCTGGATAGAGTATTCGTGGAATACCGATTATGACCTAATGTCATTGTAGAGGCAACCAGTGGATGGGCTAGATCCTGATAATAGCGAGGTAGTATATCTCCTGCGCCCATTACCTTATATACCACATGGTTTTGACTAAGTGATGCAACATGCACGTCATTATTTTTTTCTAAATCAATCAATGCCTGAAAGAGGATATTGGTAAGTTCTTTCCCCTTTTTTTGTGACAGGCAAGCAAATTGCCAGAAAACAGGGTTTTCCTGAATGGCAATAGGACCAAGAGAAGAGGAGTCAGTTACCTGATTTGTTTCAAAGACTATTTTTAGATCAAAGTTTTCTAGTTTATTAACCAATTCCTTTTTAGTAGAAGTCCAATCCACTTTTTGGCTAATGAAAACATGCCCTACTGCAAAGCCTTCTTTGTCAACATGCGTGGCGTCAACACCCGCATTTTGTAATTTTTCTTTCCACAGCTTGGTTGGAATATCTAAGTGTATTCCTACGCCATCACCTTCACCGTTGATAAAGCCAGCACGATGATTCATTGTAACCAATGCATCTATACAATCGAAGATATTTTTTCTAGTAGGCTGTTTTGTTTTTTCAAGTGCTGCGACAATTCCGCAGGCATCATGTTCATGATTATGAAAATCTTTAAATTGGGAAGGGCTCCATCTTTTGGTCATATTGTTTGGCTTTGAGCAGGTAATCCTCTAAAGCCGCTCACCTCCTAGATTGAATTGGTAATTTGGCAGGGAAATGTGTGTAAGGTTTAATAACATTTTAATATTATCATAAGAATATTCAGAATTCAAATAATTATACAAAAAAATGGATATAAAAGTAGATTTTTATAGATAGATATTTTTCAAGAAGTTACTAATGTAACCGTTTTCAAAGTATTGAAGAGAATAAAGGAAGTGAATCTCACTTCCTTTATTGCATAAAATAGTGCATAATTATTCGCTTTGTAACTGTGAAAATGCATTATTAACCGCGTGAAGGGTTGCTTCGATATCTTCTTCGGTATGAGCAATGGTTAAGAACCAGGCTTCATACTTCGAAGGAGCAAGGTTAATTCCTTGATGGAGCATAAGTTTAAAAAATTTGCCAAACATGTTTCCATCCGTGTTTTCTGCTTGTTTATAGTTCTCAATTTTTTCGTTGGTAAAAAATACGGTAAGTGCACCTTTCAAACGATTAATGGTTATTGGCACATTATGTTCCTTAGCAGCCTCTAAAATTCCTTTTTCGAGTATTGCTCCTAAACGGTCCAAATAATCATAAATTCCCTCTTGTTTTAATACTTCTAAACAAGCAATTCCCGAGAGAATAGAAGCAGGGTTGCCAGCCATTGTCCCAGCTTGATAGGCGGGACCTAATGGTGCTACGGTTTCCATAATTTCTTGACGTCCGCCATATGCTCCAATTGGCAAGCCACCGCCAATAATTTTTCCAAGAACGGTCAGATCGGGTTGGATGCCTAATAAATCTTGAGCTCCGCCATACATAAATCTAAAGGCTGTTATGACCTCATCATAGATGACAAGTGCACCTGCTTCGTGTGTAAGGTCATTGACCTGATGCAAGAATCCCGGATTTGGTTCGACGATTCCAAAATTCCCGACAATCGGTTCTACTAAAACAGCAGCCACCTGATTGCCCCATTTTTCTAAAGCTTCCTTAAAAGGTTCAATATCATTAAACGGCACAGTAATTACTTCCTGAGCAATACTCTTTGGTACACCGGCAGAGTCGGGGGTTCCAAGTGTTGATGGCCCTGAACCTGCAGCAACTAGAACCAGATCAGAGTGACCATGATAACAGCCGGCAAATTTAATGATTTTATCTCTGCCAGTATAGGCACGTGCTACACGAATGGTTGTCATTACCGCTTCTGTACCGGAATTAACAAAGCGAACCTTTTCCATTGAAGGAATCGCTTCTTTAAGCATTTTCGCAAATTTCACCTCGTGGGGGGTTGGTGTACCATAAAGTACACCACTTTCGGCAGCCTTTTTAATGGCTTCTGTAATATACGGGTGGGCATGGCCAGTTATAATTGGACCATATGCAGCAAGATAATCAATATATTGATTGCCATCGACATCCCAAAAATAAGCTCCGTTTGCGCGTTCCATAACCACGGGTGCACCACCGCCAACGGCTTTAAAGGAACGAGAGGGGCTGTTTACGCCGCCAACGATATGTTCAAGTGCTTCATTATGTATCCGTTCTGAATTTGTAAATTGCATACTTTTCCTCCTAATGAATATTTTCTCTCCTATTTTAACATTAATCTTCTTGTGATAAAGATTGAATGAATTTTAGAAATTCTTATGACTTTCCTACCTATTGAAATATGTTTGTCTTATTTTGATATTTTATTTTCCACTTACGCATAGAAATAGACTATCTAATGTTAATTGAGGTGGTTGCTAGTGTTCTATTTCTTGCTTCCAGTCGTTATTTTTTGCATTTTTATGAGGTTGAGAACTTTGTTCATCCCGAACACAATTAAAGGAAAGTTTGTTTCATTAGAAAATGCACTTTATTTAGGATCTATATATTTAACGGTTATTATTGGATTCGGACTTATATATCTGTTGTTTGAGTTAAAAGGGATGTCTTTAATTGTTGAAACAAATATGGCAAAAGAATATAACATGTTTGAAACTAGCTTTTATTTTAGTGCGATGACGCTATTTTCTGTTGGAAATGGGGATGTAATTCCTCAAGGGATTGGTAGGGTACTGGCTGTAGTGGAAGCGTTAATTGGGTATACGTTACCTGCAGCGTTTGTTGCTCGTGCCATTATGGAAAGGAAATAATGAGTATACCCAATTATTTGTCATATCAGATAATATTCGATACGCTAGGGAGGAGAGTTATATTTCCATGAGGTGATTAATAATGACAGTAGAAATAGGAAAGCAGGCTCCAGATTTTGTACTACAGGCAAATAGTGGAGAAGCTGTGAAATTATCGGATTATCGTGGTACCAATGTTGTTCTTTATTTTTATCCAAAGGATATGACTCCAGGATGTACGACAGAAGCCTGTGATTTTCGAGATCAAATAGAGCAATTTCATGAAGTTAACGCTGTTATATTAGGAATTAGTCCTGACCCTGTTGACCGCCATATGAAATTTGCTGAAAAATACGGATTGCCTTTCTTGCTACTAGCTGATACAGAGCATCTTGTTGCTGAAATGTATGATGTCTGGAAATTAAAAAAGAATTTCGGCAAAGAATATATGGGGATTGAACGGTCTACTTTTATTATTAATAAAGAGGGGAAAATAGTGAAGGAATGGAAAAAGGTAAAAGTTAAGGGACATGTAGAGGAAGCATTATCATACATTCGAGATAACCTTAACTAATCGCACTTTTAAGCCTATTTTCTTCAGTAAAGGCATTTGTCCAATGCAAGGATACATCAAATGAATATCATTTTATTAGGGCATACCTCCTCAGATAAAAACTTTTGGGTCGCAAGCGGCCCTTTTTTTATGCATTTAATTCAAAGTAATGTAATGTGAAAAATGCTATTATTAATTAAATGGGAGTATTAATTGAATGAGTTCATTACATATGGATAACAAGGGGGAATAATCATGAAAATTTATACAAAGACAGGCGATAAGGGAACAACTTCTTTAATTTATGGACAAAGAGTAGCGAAAAACGACTTACGGGTTGAAGCGTATGGGACATGTGATGAAACAAACTCAATGATTGGTTTGGCAGTGAGTCATTTACAAGGAGAATCTTTTCAGAAAAAGGAATTATTAGATAGTCTATACCATAAAATACAAACAAACCTTTTTCATGTTGGTGCAGAGTTAGCTACACCGAAAGGAAAGGAAGTAAAATGGACTATTAAAGATTCAGATATCGAGGAAATGGAAAAGCATATAGATGAATTAAATGATTCTCTTCCAGCATTAACAAATTTCATTTTGCCAGGAGGGCATCCTGCGGGTGCTACTTTCCATGTTGCTCGCACAATAGCAAGAAGAGCAGAGAGATGTGCAGTGACATTAGGGGATGATGTAAATCCACTTGTTTTAATGTACTTAAATCGTCTTTCTGATTTACTATTTGTAACCGCAAGGTATGTTAATCATGTTTTGGGCCATAAGGAACAAAACTTACATCAATAATATATGCAAACTTTCCTTATTTCTGTTATTACAATATTGACAAAAGTATTAATAAATTAGTAAACTAATTATAACAATTATAATTTAAGAATACTTTTTAGGAAAGAGGTGCATGGCGATTAATCAGTTAAAAGAAGCGTTGGAGGCCTTAAAGGATACGGGCGTGCGTATAACTCCGCAACGTCATGCGATACTTGAGTATTTAATAAACTCTATGTCACATCCTACAGCAGATGATATTTATAAAGCCCTAGAAGGGAAATTTCCTAATATGAGTGTGGCTACAGTTTATAATAATTTACGAGTATTTCGTGAAGTTGGCTTAGTAAAAGAATTAACCTATGGTGATGCTTCAAGTCGTTTTGACTTTGTTACTACACATCATTATCATGTCATTTGTGAGCAGTGCGGTAAAATTGTAGATTTTCACTACCCTGGACTAGACGAGGTCGAGCAACTGGCTTCACATGTAACTGGGTTTAAAGTGAATAATCATCGTTTAGAGATTTATGGATCATGCCCAGATTGTACTAGTAAAGAGGTTCATTGATTCCACGTTACCAAACGAATGTTATAAACAATCATTTTCTAAAGTAAAAAGCTATTTCTAAGTAGAAATAGCTTTTATTTTTTTGACTTTCTATTATATGCCTCATCAAATTCTTTACCCGTAAGTTCAGGATCTAATGTTATCGGTTCTGAACAGTACATACACATATCTACCCTGCCAAGCATTTTGGTATGCTTTCCGCAACTAGGACAGGTAACTTGTATTGATCTGGTGGATAACATTCCAATCCAAAAATAAACTACAGTGCTTGCAATAATAAATAGAAGACCAAAAAGCATAAAGATGGTCATAATAAGTGGAGAATTACGAAAGAAGATTCCACCATACATTACGATAAAACCGACAAAAATTAATGAGAGTGCAAAGGTACGTATTTTATTTATCTTACTAGAATATTTAGGCATATTTCTCCCTCCTAGTGAAACTATACCATAATTTATGTAAGAGAATAAACGCTATGTTGAAGGTTGTCGAATTTTGTCTCCAAATTAAGAAGGAAATTTTTAATTCCTGTCGAACATATTAAGTTACCAGAGGAAAATGGAGGAATCGTAAATGAAAGACATTCTTCGGCCGATTTATCAAGAGAGGGCCAGTCAATCAAATACACTAGGAGTATTAATGGTTGAAAAAAGACAAAAATCTAGTCATACGACAGATACCTTTGATGTAATATTATTGGTTATTGTAAAAGAAGCGGATCAGCCATTATTAATTAAACATTACACCTATAATGATCAAAAGGCAGCGATGCATATCGTTACGGAGGCTCATTTAAAAGAATGGCTCCTTTTAGGTACTAATAGAAAAATTTTTGAATGGCTGCAAAATGCTAAAGTTTTATTTGATCGGAATGAATATGTAGCTAATTTAAATACTGAACTGCGTGAATTTCCATTTTACGGTCGTAAGGTAAAAATGGGTCTAGAATTTGCTAAATTGCTTCGTCGGTATGTGGACGGTAAGGGTCTTTTTGAGAAAAAACAGTTTCTGGATGCATATAACCATGTTGTTCATTCTTTACATCATCTCGCACGACTTTCAGTGATAGAAAATGGGCTACATCCTGAGTTGACTGTTTGGCATCAAGTTAAACAAATTGAACCAGAGATTTTTAAGCTATACGAGGAATTAGTTAACAGTGAAGAGACACTCGAAAAAAGACTTGAGCTTTTGTTCCTAGCAAGTGAGTTTATGATTCATTCGCGAACAAAAATTGGTTCTGAGCATTTATTAATGATACTTAACCACAAAAAGTATTGGACGTTTAACGAAATCATGAATGAAGAAGAATTAATTCCTTATTCAGTAGATTTGGGGGTATTACTTGAGTACTTAATTGATAAAGGGTTAGTTGATGTTGTTAGTTTAGAAACCAAGGGCCAGGGGATCTTCCATAGATGTTACCAAGTTAGTGATAAGTTATTGTAAAAAAGTAAAAAACTCTATTGACCTTTTCTAAAATACTTGGTATATTAATAACCGTCGCTGCGAAACACTCAAATAATGTTTTCGTAAGTGACGTTGTTTTTTAAAAAAAAGATTGACATTACAAATTTATTTGTTATATATTAAGAAAGTCGCTTATGGGCG
>JAQSXG010000532.1 GCA_029256785.1 Neobacillus sp. | reverse complement strand
TATTTGTTACATACACTCGGAATAGTTTCCCTTCCGCTTCTTCACCCTCCATCATTTTTTTCAATGCTTTTGCTGCATTGCGATTAATTTTAACTTTCATGTTTGTCTCTCCTATTCCTATGTATTCTTCATCATTATCCCATGATTCATCGAAAATAGACAAATTTTTCGTCTAGTATTAACCACTTTTCATGCATCTGAATCCGTCTGAGTCGCCGATTCTTGTATTACTTTTTTTGCTTCGATAAGCAAGATGTGATGACCGACAATTTCCTTCACAGTAAAGAGGTAACCGTCCTCTTCAATTGAATCCCCTTCCTTTGCATCAAAGTTTTGGGTGAGGAACCAGCCGCCTATTGTATCGATCTCATCTTCCGCTAAAGTAGTCCCAATAGTATCATTAACTTCACCAACTAATACTTTTGCATTAAATAAATAGTGATCTGGATTCTGTTTGCGTATTTCAGCTATTTCATCTGTATCAAATTCATCACGGATGTCCCCGACAATTTCCTCAAGGATATCCTCTACCGTCACTAAACCTGAGGTTCCACCATATTCATCTAACAGAATGGCCATATGAGATCTTTCCTTTTGCATTTTCACAAGTAAATCATGGATTGCAATGGACTCGATGACACGGATAACAGGCTTTAAAATTTGTTTTAAGGCTGTATCTTTAAGAAACTCATCCTTCGTAATATTGGCAGTAAGTATTTCTTTAATATTTATCATTCCTAAGATATTATCTTTATTTCCATCCACCACAGGATACCGTGTGTATTTTTCTCTTTTTATTACTTCTCTTACCGTTTCAACACTATCATTAATATCTAAAATAATCATTTCTGTCCGAGGGACCATAATTTCCTTAGCGATTCTCTCATCAAATTCAAAAATATTATTAACATACTTTAATTCATTTTTATTAATTTCTCCGCTTTTATAGCTTTCTGACAAAAGGATACGAAGTTCTTCCTCTGATAGAGCTAATTCTTGTTCTGAAGCAGTTTTTAATCCAAAAACTCCTACTAGCAGACGTGCTGACCCATTTAACACCCAAATAAATGGATAAGTGATTTTATAAAACCAAATAATTGGCTTGGCAAATAAAAGTGTAATCTGTTCTGCTTTTTGAATAGCCACTGTTTTAGGAGCTAATTCTCCAACCACAACGTGAATAAAAGTAACAATGGCAAAAGCAAAACCAAAAGACAGAATATGGGTGACTGATTCATTCAATTCTAAGTAGGCAAAGAGCGGATGCAGTAATTTTTCTACAGTAGGTTCCCCTAACCACCCAAGTCCTAATGCAGTGACAGTAATTCCAAGCTGGCAAGCAGAAAGATACTCATCTAGGTGTGTGACTACTTGTTTTGCCGCCAAGGCTCCCTTCTTACCTTCAAGTATTAATTGATCAATTCTTGAAGTTCTTACTTTTACTATCGCAAATTCTGTAGCAACGAAAAAGGCTGTAAACGCAATTAATATGGCAATTAATGTAATATTAGTTAATATCAAATGATAGCCTTACTATTAGTAAGACATTCACCTCCATAAAATGGATTTATATATTAATAATACCCAATTTTGGTTTTTTTACTTAAAAGCAGTGGCAGCTTTAAAGTTGCCACTGCTAATTATTAAAATTGTTTATTATAAGGTTTTTGGTTCAACTTGTTTCTTGGGATCAGCGACTTCATCTTTGGATAAAAACCAGCCTGCAACAGCAATTCCAACTAAAACTAGATAAAACGTTACTTTCCATTCAGTGGAGTGAGCAAATTCTGGATTTAACAGCGCTAATGATGGGTGCGAAAGTGTATAAACTGCAAGCTTTACGCCCACCCAGCCAACGATGGCAAAGGCAGCAACTTCTAGACCAGGTCTTCTTTCAAGAAGGGTTACAAATTGATTTGCAGCAAAACGCATTATAATTAGGCCGATAATTCCTCCCGCAAAAATAACTAAGAACTTACCTCCATCAAGTCCGCCAATATTAGGCAGCGGTGTGTCCGGAAGAACCACAGCAAGTGCAACCGCTGCTAGTATCGAATCAACCGCAAAGGCGATATCAGCCAATTCCACTTTAAAAACTGTCGTCCAAAATCCGCTCTTCTTGACTGTTTTATCCTCCAAACTTTCATTCCCTTTACCTTTAACGACAACCTTCCTAACGATATGATTGATAGCCATAAATAATAGATAAAGAGCACCAATCGCTTGTACCTGCCATACATCGACCAGAAAAGAGATGACAAATAGTGAAACAAAACGAAACACAAACGCACCAGCTAATCCATAAAATAATGCCTTTTTTCGTTCCTCTTCAGGTAGATGCTTCACCATTATCGCAAGTACTAATGCATTGTCAGCTGCCAATAATCCTTCCAAAGCAACTAGTACAATTAATACCCACCCGTATTCCAGCAATAGAGAAATGTCCATTAATAAATCCTCCTGTAGTTCGAATTTTGTAAAATATCCCTTTGCTGCAAATAAAAAGGCCTTTACCCAAATCGGTAAAGGCCATAAAAACACTCAAAAAGACCTTTACCGTATGCAGTAAAGGTCTTGCTAACAACGTAATGTTGCCAATAAAGCCGGAGATTTTGAGGTCTCGGAATGACGACTTTATTGTCTTAGCTACTCCCCTTTAATAAGGAAATATTTTATTAACAATAGTATATTCTAGATTCAAATAAAACGTCAATTACTTTTTTCTTCTTCCTGTGCTCCCTCTGTGAAAATATCTCCAGGAATTTGTACAATTGAATTATTAGCGCCACTAACCTTAGGCATAATTCCATCCCAACGTTTTATCCAGTTATCTTGGATTATGGCTGGCGTCAGAGATTCAGATAGTAATTGGTTCGCCTTTGCTTGAGCTTCTGCTCTGATACGCGTTTGTTCAGCGTCAGCTTCAGCCTGTACAATCGCAACATTTTTCTTACCTTCTGCTTCAATTTTTGCGTTAATGGCTTCTTGCTCCTTGTTCTTTTGCTCACGCTTCAGGAATTCTTGTTGGTTTTGCGCATCAGCAATTTTCTGCAATGATAATAATGTTTCTTTATCTGGACGTACATCTGAAAGGGAGAAGTTTTCAATGATGATACCATCAACCTCTAGCCGTTTCTTTAAAAGATTTTGCATTTCTGTTGTTATTTCTGCGCGATTCTCGGCATATACACCCAACACGGAATAGAGGGTCGAGACTTCCTGCATTACAGATTTAATTTGTGTTTTTAAATAACCGGCTTGAATTTCTTCATGTGTTTGCCTACGAAATTTAGTAAATATATGTGGAAGCTTTTCAGATTCCATTTTATAGGAATAAACTACATCCACGTTCACTGACTTACCATCATAAGTATTTATATTGAAGGAACCATCACTTGTAGAGCCACCATCTGATCCCTTTGTTAAGTATACTGTTTCTGTAGAAACGGGGTACTGTGTAACTTGCTCCCATGGCATAACAATTTGCAATCCTTGATCCAAGACTTCATCTTTAATCCCACCATTTAAGCTGTAAACCACTCCCTTGTATCCTGGTTCAATTTTCTCCGTCATTGTAATGACACCCAAAACAAGGATAACAACAACAAATACAGCAATAATAATACTAATAATTTGTTTCTTCGATAAACCTGTTGGACGATTATTATTTGTCTCAAAAGGTGTTGTCATATTCATCCCCCCATTATC
>JAQSXG010000531.1 GCA_029256785.1 Neobacillus sp. | reverse complement strand
GATCCCGTAGGTGCCAAAATCGTCTCCTTTAGCTTCTTTAATAATCGTCCATATTGTCCAAACGAAATCTTGAAAAATTTTATTAATAATCATCCGTTGCTGAATTTCAAGAGGAATTTCATCCTTCTGCAAATAAAGCGTTAAAAATAGCTCTTCTTCCTCTGGTGTTAAATC
The DNA here is from genome assembly GCA_029256785.1 of Neobacillus sp. Lineage (GTDB taxonomy): Bacteria > Bacillota > Bacilli > Bacillales > Cytobacillaceae > Neobacillus. Next base: position 3,544 of record JAQSXG010000531.1, on the reverse strand, counting down.
ACTTTCCATTGCGTGCCAAGCAAGATCCCATATTGGGTCGTTCATACCGCTATATTCCCAGTCAATTAAATAAAGTTTGTCTTCACCACTTTTTACCATATTTTGTGGTAGTGCATCATTATGACAAGGAGTAAGTTCAATACTCATGCCTTGATAAAATTCTCTTAAAGCCATGACTTGTGCCCTTGTCTCTTCATAGTTCTCATAGGGCTTTGCATTTGCTTCGTTCATCAGTTGTTCGTACTTGTCGATTAGTTCAAATACATCAAAATGATTAGCCATTTGGACATTTGAAGTGTGAAGCTTTCTAAAAATGTCTGTTGTTTGCTTCATTATATCTTCTCGTTTCGCCATTTTAGGTGTTAGTGTTTCTGCACCGGGAATCAATTCGGCTATCTTCACACCAGTTTCCTCATTAAAGTAGACCAACTCGGTATCAAGACCCAATTCACTGGCAAGTGCTGCATTAACCTTTTCCTCTTTCCGGTTAATCATCGATTCCGTCCCATTCCCTGGTATCCTTAACACATATTCTTTCCCGTTGAAAGTCACCTTGAAATTCTTATTCGTCATCCCGCCAAACGGCTGAATATCTCCAATATCCTCATAGGCTAAATCAAAAGCCTCCATTAATTTACTTTTAATGAAGATTTCCCTAAATACCGCTTCTTTCCGTTTTAAGATTGGATAGACATGTTTCGTAATTAAATCAAAGTGCTGTAAACTATCAAGTTCTCCCCAAACCAGATTAAGCATTTTCAAATAGCCAATCTTGTAATGCCTTGAAATATCGAGGAGCATGTATTCATAATGCATGAATGGGTTTTTATTACTTTGCTCATACTCGGTAACCATTTTCGTATAAACTTCGTAGGAAAGTTTACTAACCCCGATCATTTCACCGTCTATTTTATTAAACTGATGCTTATCCTTAGAAATTTTATGAAGATAACCATTCTTGATTTCAACAAAAGCCTCATCGCCAGATCCACTTTCATTTGCAATCAAGATACAATCCCTTTCTGGGTAAGTTAAAAGTTCCTTTATTGCCCGTTCCTCAATTAAAATATCATCTTCTATTAAAAGAAAATCACCATTAATTAAATCCTGTGCCAGCGCTAATGACGACATGGAACCCGTCCATTTATATTTTGGATTATAAACAAATTGATAATGGCTAAATTCGGTTAGTTCTTCAAGCGCTTCACGTTTGTATCCCGTTACAATGACGATATCGTTAATTCCATTCTCTTGGAGAATATCAAGATTTCTTTTTAATAATGAAGTTCCATCAATCTCTATTAGTCCTGCAGGATGCGTGAAGTCTTTTCTTGGCCCTGCAGCGAGAATAACCGCCTGTTTAATTTCTCTAACTGATTCTTGGTGGATGTTGACCTTCTTATCTTGATAGGCCTCGATTCCGCTATGTAAAAAGTCGACACCCTTTTGAGTTAAAAAGTAGCGAATATTCCTGCCCGTTTTTTCACTATATATATAATTTCCAAATGTTAAATCATGAATGAGATAATTAACTTTCCCGATAGAGATCCCACAAACCTCAGCCATTCTCTTTTGATTAATATTTGCATTCTGATTTATTGCTTCTAATAACTGAAATAAGTGTTGTTCCATGATGCAACCCCCTAGATACATTCAATTTTTGAATCTATTTATATTGTATACTACTCCTATATGTGTGTAAACAAAAAAAAGGAAGATAGAAGGATCTCTATCTTCCTAGTATTATCTATAAATTTAACGCTTCATATGCCATCAGTAAGCCAGCTGATTGATTCTCCTTCCAAATGCTATCAAAGTTAGCAATTGGAACTGGCTTGTTATTTGTATACGTCGATATTTCTGGTGTGAAACCCGGCATCCTCGTTTCTTGAATAAACCAATCCGAAAACCCACCATAGATTGGGTATGCTCCTTGATACATAAGACTATAACCAGTAAGGTTTGCATACTTCAAGGCAATTTGATAATCCCGCTGTCTATCAGCCGCCGATTGCTTGTACTCCCAATAAAGGATGCGACCAGAGGAATGATAAGATACTGCAATTTTAAATTGATGTGCTTGTGTGAATGTGGCAATGGCCTTTACCTCCGGCTCGCTTAAAGGTTGATAGCCTTTAAAGTTAGACGGCCCTGGCTTGCCAGTATCACCCGTAATCAAATTCCAATCAGCAGGATATTGACGGTTTAAATCAACCCCACGAACATTTGACTTCCAAGTAGAAAAGTCGGTCTTGTTTCCATTTAAAGATAAAACATATTGTGGATTTTTTGTTGTGTTCGCACCTTCTTGAACAAGCATGACACCATCTGGATTAACCATAGGTACAAACCAAATAGAAACCTGGTCCAAAAGCTCACGAACCTTGTATCCATTAAACGTACCATTAAATGCATATGTTTTTGCATATTGGTCGAGCATTTCCATTAATACATTTGTGGTCATATGCTCGCGCGCATGATGAGCACCATTAATGAAAATCTCCTTTTCACCTTTTCCTATTTTTATCGCATAGAGATTTCTGCCATCTACTGACTGACCAATAATTTCTGTTTTAATAAAACCGGGATAATTGGACTGAAACTCTCTAATGTCCGCTACCATGTCTGTATAAGAATAAACTTGTTTTGGACTTACCAAATCCGGTATCCATGCACCGTTTATGCCGAATGTATATCCTTGTACCTTTGTGTTCATTGCCATAATACCGCTTGAATACGAATAGTACCAAAGGTCACCCACTAAATACCATCCAACTGCCATAACACCAGAATTCTTTAGGAAGTACCAATTCTTTTGGTAGAGTAACCAGCCTGTTTTCATTGCACCGCTTGTCTCAAGATAGTACCACTTGTTACCAACGAATATCCAACCGGTCTGCATAGCACCGCTCTTATTTAAAAAGTACCACTTGTTATTAACATAAACCCAATCGGTTTGCATCTCACCATTTTCATTGAGATAATACCACTTCCGATCTAACACCCAGCCCTTTTTCATCACACCCGTCTCCAGGTCAAAATAATACCATTTACCTTGATCAAGTACCCAACCAGTTTGCATGACGCCCGTATCCGGGTTGTAATAATAGGTTACTCCATTTTCGGAAACCATTCCGCTTTTTGAGGTGGTTGTTATTGCAACCTTAGTTGTTTCGCCTGTTATTGAAGTTGTCTGCGTTGGCTGTTTATCTGGCGCAGAGGGTGTCAAGACCGATTCAGGTTCTACTGAATCCAAAACAGGCTCAGTAGTCGCAGTGGATGTTTCGCTTTGAATAACGGGATTTTGAAGGTCGCCTGAAACCCTTGATTCTGCGTTAGCTATTCCTTGCATCGAAAAAGCTAACAGGTTGAATAGTAGTAATGTGGAAAGGATTTTTCTCACTTCCTCCACTCCCCTCTTAAAATAGTAAACTAAAAATCATTGGCCATTAAAATGATAACATAGCAAATCTCTTAAAATAAGATTTAAAATTACCCAAAAAAAACGGCTGTGCAAGAATTAGCACAGCCTTTTTTCCTATTT
>JAQSXG010000530.1 GCA_029256785.1 Neobacillus sp. | reverse complement strand
TTAAAGTGTTAGATGAATTTATACCAGAATTATTAACGAATTGGCTCCGAGTAGGGTCTTCAGCCGAGAACGTGTTAGCAGCAGCCGCTGTTCTCTCTTGGAATGAGCTTTTTCCTACAAGTCTTAGTATAGATATTGTCAATCAGGCTGAAAGTCTCCTCCTAGTGACTGAGAATAATATGGATGAACTTGAAGAGTGTCTATCGTTATTTGAATCCATTTTAGTTTGGGCCAAAGCACATGATATGGGAGAGAATAGCAAGTTAAAATGGATGGTTGAACAATTAATCGATTTTGACACACAGCATATGTTAGTTGTTGGCTATAGCGGTAGCGGTAAGTCGACATTTGTGAATTCAATCCTGGGGGAAGAAGTGCAGGATAGTCCAACGTCTACAGTAGTGATGTTTAAGGACGCAGAGGAATATTGCATTTCTGAAATAACGGATACTGAAACGATTCCACTCGCTGACTTAACCGATTTTCACGAACGAATGGAACGGCGAAGGAATGCATTTGAGTCGATAATCGATTTTAAACAGCCATTTCCTTTTTTAAAAGAACGGTGTATTGGCCTTCTTGACACACCTGGATTAAAAGGGACTGTACAAGATCGCTCTGAAGTATTAGGGTATCTTCATGTCGCTGATACGGTATTATTTGTCCTGGATGCGAATACTCCTTTTACGGATAAGCAACGTCTCACTTTAGCGCAAATACAGGAGTTAGCACCAAATACCCCTGTCCATTTTATAGTAAGTAAAATCGACACAATCACGAGTGATCAAGAAGTTAGAAGAATACTTGATGAAACAGAGGAAGCGATTCATACCTGTTTACCTGATGCGCGTCTTTTTACGTTTTCAGCACATTATGAAGGTGGGCAACAGTTGGCTGATTTAAGTGAGTTCTTCCAGGCGAATAAAAATATTAGGAATTTAGTTGATAAACGAATGGCTATGCTATTATTCTTTATCCGCACAACGATTACAAAACTATTAGAAAAACGAATTGATGTTGAAAATCAGTTGATTGATTCGGTACGTTGGAATGAAGAAATATTAATGAAATTAAACGGAGCTGTTAATCAACTAAAGGATACGGAGTCACAAAAAACAACAACGATTACAAAGTCGTTCAATACGATTAAAGAATCTATTCAAAATGAAATCGCGGAAGCCGTTCCGAAAATGCTTCAGGATTGTGCTGAATTAATTACAGATGAAAGTAATTTCAACAAAATTCATGTCGAGTTAAATGACGAGATGAATAATAGAATTCAAAACTATTTAGAGCAGGTAATGATGCCGAAATACTATACGGATCTCCAAGGCTGGATTACAAGCGCGAAGGAGGAATTCGAACAAAGTCAGGCGTTTTTAGATGAAATGTCTGAAGGCTTCAATGCTTTGTACGGAGAAGACAGGATTAATCCTGCCTGTGACTTTAGAGTGCTGGATGATTGGAACCGTGACACGGACCGGTTAACTAGCCATTTTAAATTAGATAAAGTGAATATTTTACTTCGAAATACACCTTCCCAACTTTTATTGAAAAGTGCAGGGAAGCTTTTTGGAGCGATAACGCAAAACAAAGTAATGCTTAATAACCGTTACAAATCTTTTGTGAAACATGAACAGTATTCAGAAACTACAACAGAGGTAATTGAGCGCTTTTTCCAGCAGTTTGAGTTGTTTGAAAAATCATTAGAGCGCGATGTGGCTATGTTCTTCAGAAGCCCGCATAATGTGCTAAATCAAGCAGTTGAAGAAGCACGTTCTGAAATTACAGTAAATCAAGAGATGCTCAAAAAGTTGAACACGAATCCTGAAATGTTCCGCGATCCCTTAACATTATTTGAAGTAAGACTGCGCCAATTTGAGTGGATGACAGTTGCGGGTAAAGGTGTCCAAACGATATATTAGAACGAATGAAGGGTGCCTTGTAAAAAAGGCACCCTTTGATTATTCTTTTTCAAGCAGATCGAGCAATAAATCAGGTCGGTTTGTTAATATTCCATCTGCACCAGCATCAATTAATTTTTCCATTGTTTTAGGGTCATCAATAGTCCAGTAATGGATTTGCATCCCAAGTCGGTGTGCTCCGTCAATTAACCTTTGATCGGTTAAGTCAAAACCGCTATCTTCGGTTGGAATTTGGAATGCATCTACACTTGGCACATAAAGATTACGCAGGAAAAATTTATGAGTCACAACAAAGTTTTTGACCTCAGCTCTGCCAGCAGATGTAGCAACTCTTCCTTTAGCGTAGCTTTCAAAGGTATCCATTATAGCTTGATCGAAGGAGGCGATAAGAATCTTATCTTCCATTTGATATTTATTAATAAGAATCCATAGCTTTGAGGCTATTTCATCAATTCGTTCCGGCGGATTGTCATCCTTAATTTCAATTTCAATCCTCAAATCTGTAAAGGTTTGAAACATCTCTTCGACAGTTGGAATATAGACACCTTTGTTACGATAACTGTAGTTACCATCAAGGTCTTTGAAATGATAGCCGGCATCAAGCTTTTGAATCTCTTCTAGCGTCATATCCGCAACAGAACCAATTCCGTTGGTGGTGCGGTCAACGGTTGGGTCGTGAATTGCTACCAAATGCCCATCCTTTGTAATATGTATATCCGTTTCGAGTACATCTACGCCCATGTCTGCAGCTTTCTTAAAAGAGGCCATGGTGTTTGAGGGTGCTAGAAGCTCACCACCTTGATGGGCAATGACCAAAGGGCGATTATTTTCAAAAAAACCTTTACTATCAATTGTGGAAACTGGAAAAAAGTTAATCAATAATAGGAAAATTAAAGCAGCTGAGACAATCATAGTTAGGATTAAAAACCCTCGACTTTTTCTCCTTTGTTTTGTAACTGGCTGCATGTTTTGCTCCTTTTCTCTGTCTAGCTACAGCTTTTCTTAGTATCCTTTTGAAAAATCCAGAAGATTAATTGCTGGTGTTTCTCCAGTAATATAAGTTTCTAAGTTTGGGAAATTGGCTACGTCTTTGTACAATGACCAATTTTCTCTCCTGCAATTCCTCCGTTTTTATTGGCTATTTAGTTTAATGATAACGGAAATGAATAAAAAATGATAACAAGAAACCAGAAAGTTACTGTAAATTAATATATAGAAAAGGTCAGTCCTATTCGAATAAGGAACTGACCTTTTTACTAGTTTCCTAGACTTCTTCTTTTCTCCGTCTGTTTTGTACGGTCATTACAAAAAAGCCTGCTAATACTAATGATGAGCCAATAGCTAAATAGTTATAAACAGGACTAGCTGTGTTTGGTAGCAGATTGCTTTTTACTGGTGTAGAAGGTTTCGGTTCAGGTTTTGTTGGTTCCGGTTTTGGTTCTGGTGTAGTAGGTGTTGGAGCTGGATTTTCTACTGGTGGTTTCTCTTTTTCTTTGATATTTTCAATCTTTATTGATTTTACTGTTGCCACTTCTTTGTTGTCTAAAACATAAACCGTATATATGCCATTTTCAGTAACTTCAAATTTGTTTTCGTTGATAATCGTACCAGCATCGTTAGCGAAATCTACTATTTCTTTTTCACCTGGTAGCCATTTCATTTCAAGAACTTCTTCAGCGTTTGTTGTAACTTCGATAGTTACTGGATCAGTTGTTTCTTCAGAAGGTGTAGCAATTAATTCGATTTCAGTTATTGTTTCGACGGGCGGAAATGATAATAAAATATCCGTTGCTAAT
>JAQSXG010000529.1 GCA_029256785.1 Neobacillus sp. | reverse complement strand
AATGCATAAGAAGATTATTTATACATATCACAGTGCCATAAATCCTTCTTATTCAATCCGGTGGGCTACGCCTTGCCCGCCGGGGAAAGGAGTAACAAATGTTAATAAAAAAAGATCGTGAAAATTTTTATATATTAAATTGGTTAGATGAATATATGACAGGCCACAAAGGTTTTATAGCAGGAGGATGCTTTAAAAATATATTTTGCGATGAGAAAGTAAAGGATTTAGATATATTTTTTGAATCACAAGCTGATTATGATTCCGCCATAGAGTATTTTGACGGCCTTTGCGGAGAAGAAAATAAAGGTGGTACATATTGCTTTTATTATGAGAGCAAAAAAGTGAAAGCATACAAAAATGTTAATACAGGGATTGTGGTAGAACTGATAAATACTACATATGGTAACCCAATAAAAATACTTGAAAACTTTGATTTTACTATTGCTAAATTTGCTTATTTCAAAGAGGAAGTATTAGACAAAGATGAAATATTAATTAACAATACTTTACCATTTGATACAGATTCTAAGAAAAAGAAAACACATATAGAGTATAAAATACTTTGCGATTCCAATTTCTTTGAACATTTGCATCTTAAAAGGTTGGTTACCGACGATAAAATACTTTTCCCTGTATCTACTTTTGAAAGAATGATTAGGTATGTTAAATATGGGTATCTCCCTTGCAAAGAAACTAAACTAAAGATTATTGAAGCAATCCGACAACAACCTGATACAGATGGGTTAACAGAAGCGAGTTTGTATGAAGGGATGGATTGAATATGAACAGTAAACAAAAAGGAGCACGCGGAGAACGTGAGCTTGCAAATAAATTGAAAGAGTACGGATATAAAACAAGAAGAGGACAGCAGTACAGCGGAATAGATGGTGATGATGTTGTCGGTCTACCAGGAATACATATTGAGTGTAAGAGGGTAGAGAAGCTTAATATTTATGATGCTGTAGACCAATCTAAGAGGGATAGCGGATGCAAAGATTTGCCTTTTGGATATGACTTACCTGCTGTATTTCACCGTAAAAATAATCATGAGTGGCTTGTAACAATGCCTTTAGAATTTTGGATTGAGTTATACAGGAGGTATACATATGAAAAACAATGAAGCAAGAAATTATTTTGAGGAAAGCGGACTTAAATATTCTGATGTAAGTAAAACAGATATTGAAAACTTAATCTGTCACTTAAAGAGATCATATGAAGATTACCTACTTGATGGTGGTAAACATGCCAAGGAAATGGGTATGAAAGTATGCGATATTCGAAAAATGGACAGCAAGTTTGATAAAAACGGGAAACTGCTTCATGCATTCATTCATGTGGACGGTAGTTACTTCCACAGAAGAGAGTGTATCAGTTTTAATTCGGATGGTTTTATTGGTTTCGCAGGATGGGCAGGTACTTCTAACACCGATCCGGTAATAAAAGCATTTAAAAGATGGTGTGACACACTTAGAAGTCGTGTTCCAGGAATGAAAATTGAACAGGGGCAGATATGGCAAGTTGTTACAGATGATTTCTGGTCTACAGGTGAAGGACATCGAATTAAGAATCGAAACGCAAAAATTCTTCTGGAAAGGGATGAATATATTGAAATTCGTTACCCTTATGAATGGCATTTCAGAACGATTGACAACGAGTACTTACATGCTTATCCGCTTGATATCCTGAAAAATTGTAGACTAATTGGAAAAATCAAAGACGATGTGAGCTTTGGAAATAAGCACTCTCTTCTACAAATCATCAATGACAAATTATACATACCGGTATGGGAAGTCAAGGCAGGTGATTAAGTGGCAGATCGTAGAATGTTCACGAAGAAAATAACCGATAGTGATGCTTTTATAGAAATGTCCTCAGCAGCACAGGCATTGTATTTTCACCTTAACCAAAGCGCAGACGATGACGGATTCAATAATCAAATCCAGATGGCAATGTTTAGATCACATGCGAGCGTGGATGACTTAAAAGTACTGATGATGAAGAATTTCATAATTAGATTTGAAAGCGGAGTTATCGTTATTAAACATTGGAGAATGCACAATACACTAAGGAAAGATAGATATAATCCTACTAATTTTCAAGATGAATTAGCCTTGCTAAACATTAAAGATAATGGTGCTTACTCGTTAAGTTTGAATGATGGTTGCCAAGCGGTTGCCAATCCGGTACCACAGGTTAGTATAGGTAAGGTTAGTATAGATAAGGATAATAAAAAGAATAGTAGTCGCTTTGCTCCTCCCTCTGTTGATGAAGTATCGGAATATTGTAAATCAAGAAATAACAATATTGATGCAGAACAATTCGTTGCTTTCTATACATCGAAAGATTGGAAAGTTGGAAATCAAAAAATGAAAGATTGGAAAGCTGCGGTAGTCACTTGGGAAAAAAGAAATAGGGATAAGGGGGTAAGACATGCAGAGCCAAGTAACAATAGCGGAAATGGAAAACCTGTTAGCACAACTAAATCAAAATCACTCACAGATCTCATGCTTGAAGCCGGACTTGAATAAATGCCCATACGGATGTGATGAAAACGGATTGATTTGGTATAAAGATGCAGACGAAAGAGAGTGTGCAAAACCATGTAAATGCCGGAAAGAAAAAATGGACAGAAATCGAATTAAGTTTGCTAATATACCGGATGCCTTTAAGGGAATGTTGTTAGAGATTTTCAATATCGACATTTACAAGCTTCAAAAAAGCAGACAAGTAATAAATCTCACGCTAAAGGTTTTAAACCTGTATTTGGACGAAATAGAAAGCCACAAGGCAACAGGAAAAGGTTTGTACATACATAGCGAAACAAAAGGTAGTGGAAAGACAAGATTAGTAGCCAGTATCGGAAATGAAATGATGCGTAGATATGAAATAAAAGTAAAATTTGCTACATCCAGTAACATCATAAAAGAAATCAAGTCGACTTGGGATAAGGAAAACCGGACTTATACTGAAAGTGCCTTAATGGATGCATTAGCTACTACACCAGTTCTTATCATTGATGACTTTGGCACTGAGAAAATAGCTGACTGGATAAATGACCGGTTCTACAACATTATAAACGAGCGCTATAACAACCGTCTAATAACTATGTACACCAGCAATTACCCAATGGATACATTACCTTATGATGAACGTATCAAGAGCCGTGTAAAGGAAACTACATACATTATAGGATTTCCGGAAGAATCAGTTAGGGATTACATAGCTGAACATGACAATGAGGAGATGCTTGAAAAGATAATGGGTGACAAATGAAAAGAGTGAGAGGACAGAAAAACAAAATAGATGTTTACGATGCATTAGAAAATAAATTTGTAATGCGTGACACAGGATTTCCAGAAGCAGCGAAAGAACTCGGAATTAGTTATAAGACTCTCATAACAGGTTATTACCGAACTGGATTAATTAAGGGTAGATACAAAGTAAACAAGACTGGTTATTTACCAAGTAAAACCTTCCTTAGAGAACTTGAAGAAATGAATAAGCCTAAGAAGGAAACAAAGAGAAGTAAAGCTTATGATAATTTTAGTGAAAGATGGGATGAAGCAATGAAACCCTTTCGAATACTCTCCAAGAGAAAGAAGGCCGCAGTATGAAGTTCGTGAAAGTCGCAGGTAAGAAAAAAGTAACCCAGAGCGGTAAGAACGGGAACATGAATAAATTTATTTACAGCGGATCTAAGAGGAAAGGGAGAAGGTGAAGCAGTTCA